>JALVAD010000315.1 GCA_027011385.1 Saprospiraceae bacterium
GTTCACTATATTCTCTAATTTTCCTCTCACTACTACTCTTTACATACATATTTACGTTTTTTTTTGCTAAGAGGTTAAAACCCTTTAGCTCAGTTTCATTATTTCCTCACCTTTTGATGAATGTTTATCATTAGTTGATAGTCTCCCTGCTCCTTTTCATTTTTATCCTCACCCCCTGATAAAATATTCATAAATGAATTTCACAGGGCAGGTTAGCCCTCTCCTTTTAATTTTCGAACCTTACCCTGACCCTCTTCTTTTCAAACCATTACCATAATTTTGAAAATACTGGAAAGGAGAGGGAAGATGGTGTTTAGTCGTTTAGAACAGCTCTTGTAGATTAGCGTTTATGATTAATGATTAAGCAATAGAATCTTTCCAAAAGAATAAAAGCTCCTCCTAAAGACCAAGCGCCTCCCCACTCCCCTTCTCCTTTTATGTGAAATTCAAAAAATAGGGAAAACTCAAAAAAAGGAGAAGGGGCTGGGGGGTGAGGTTGAAAACTTAAAAAGCATCAAATACTTCAAGCAATGGATCTAATCTCCATTGATTTGAAAAACACTCTATTCCACTTTACTTCTTCTAGCTAATTTAGCAAAGCTACCGGAATGGTACTACTCACATCCAATTGTAGCCGGAATAATAAACTTTTTTCTAATTTTCAATATTTTATCATTCTTATTAAATTTTAAGTTGTTTTCTTCATAATATATTTTCACCATATATGCCTCAGGTTCAAAAACTATCTCAACAAATTTAGTATTTTGGAGGTTCATCACTGATTGACTTACGTGACCATTAAAATCTATTCTACTTGGAAATTTTATCACTGATTTAATTATTGTTTTCTCTTTGGGTTCAATTTTTATTATATTATTCAAAGGGTAAAAATCAACTCCTTCTCCGGGATCGTACCCTGAAATAAACCAAGAGTCCAGTTTGTTTTTATTTTTATCTAAAAACTTGATATTAATACCTTCTACAGGACTAATTTGGTTATTGATATTCATTGCAGGAGGATCAAACCAAACATCTCTTTCATTAAAAGTGAAAATACAATTATATTTTGAATTATTTTCTATTTCCATAAAAATAGTATCAATACAAATCGTCTTATCTGATTTTGGAAGATTAACACTTTTATTCAAAACTTTAACAGTAACATAATCTTCCTTAAGATAAAATGATTTGCAGCTATTAAGCCCAATTAATATTACTAAAATAAACATATTTTTCATGGTTCTATACGATATTTATTATACAAATTACGATATGTTTTATCTAATATAAATTCACTTCGAAAATCATGGTACGCACTAAATCCTTCCCCACTATATTTATAACTCCAACGATAGGCCATTCCTTCATTAAAGGCACGAAGAATAATTCCTTTTTTGTTGATTAAAATCTGACTTAACTTCATATCAACAAAACGATGCACCATTTCGTGCCCATATGTTGTAGCTAATCTTCTCCAAGAACTAAAATCTTTTATTCTCATTGTCAATTTTCCTTTATAGTATTGAGAGGGTTCGTCTCCTGCTCCAAGTTCAACAGTAGGTCGTGAAACAGTTTTAAGTAGTTTTTCAATACTTGACAACTTCTCAATAGTGTTTATTGAATCTAAAGAAAAATCAGGAACACCATTAGGATCAATCCCAATTTCATTTAATTGTTTATCTACCGGCCATGAATTTTGTGGCACCAACCTATGCAGTGCATGATTCAATCCTGCCGTAATAAGCCCTTGCCTTGCTCCTGTCCAAAAATCTCCACCTCCTATCATTGAGCCAAAACCTCCGCTCAATCCTCCAACTCCAATCATCTCTATATCATTAAAGTTTAAAGCCTCTGCGCCACTTGACACAGCAGATGATAAAGCTCCCGATAGAAATCCACTGAATGGCTCTGCACCACTTGATATAGATATTGCTGCTCCTGTCCAACCATGAGATATTGCCTGAAATATCGCTATTTCAAAATTTGACGCCCCCTCAATTGCCCGGGCTACAGTCCCAATACCAAAAGATATTGCTCCCGTGACAGCTCCAATCACAGCAGCCTGCCCGGCTCCATCAAAGAAATTTTGACCATTTATCATATTTCCAATACCATTGCTCACAACACCAACAGTCGCACCTATTGCTGCGTAAATAGCAACAGAAGCAATAAATGGCAATACATCCCCATTCGGATCATTAAGCATTACCGGACTATTGCCCATAGAGTTGTATGGGGTCAAGCTATGGTACCGTTCTGCTTCAGGGTCTATCTGTAACCATCTTCCGGTACTTGCATCCAAGCTCCGGTATGTTGCAAAACTAAGCAAAATTTCCGTATCATCATTGGTTTCGATACCATTATATTGATATCTGTTTGGTTCTCCTTGTTGCTCATGCCATCTTCCTTCCATTTTCATATCGAATGGAT
>JALVAD010000316.1 GCA_027011385.1 Saprospiraceae bacterium
CGAATTTATAATGAATTATCAAAAGATGGCATAATAAAAATGCCTCTTGAAAAAACATTTTGGGAAGCATATTTTGGTATGTTTATCGATAAATTTGGTATTCATTGGATGGTAAATTGTGACCTATAAGAACATGAAGATTAAAAACAATAAAAACAAAAAATAATGAAAGTATTAAAAAAAATAGGAATAGGATTACTCGTAATTATTGCAATATTATTAATAGTTGCACTTTTTGTGTCTAACGACTTTAATTACGAAAAATCAATTACAATTAACAAACCCATTGAACAAGTTTGGGAAAACACAAATAGTCTTTCTGATCTTGATAAATGGAGTCCTTGGATGGATTACGACCCAAATATGAAAAAAGAATTGACAGGAACAGACGGAACTGTTGGTGCAAAAAGTAGTTGGGAAAGCAATAATGAAAAGGTTGGAAAAGGAAGTCAAACAATCACAAAAATAGAAAAACCAAATCTTTTTGCTACTGATTTAAAGTTTTACTCTCCATATGAAAGTGAAGCACAGGGATATGTAAAGTTGAAATCGGAAGGAAATAAAACTGTTGTGACTTGGGGTTTTAATAGTGAAATGCCTTATCCATTTAATCTAATGAAATTAACTATGAATATGGAAAAAGCAATAGGAAGTGACTTTAAACTTGGGCTGTCGAAATTAAAAAAATTATGTGAAAATCAATAGTGGTTGCCAATGTGCTGAGAGTTTAGAAAAGGCTGTCTAAAAAGATTGGTTTTTGAAAATCATTTTGGGTAGTTTTGAGACAGCCGCAATTATTTAATTTTCTTATAATTTAAATAAATACAATTTTTACTATGAAACAATCTCGTAGAAAATTTATAGAAAAAGCAGTTTTGGCTTCAATAGGGTTTACCTTCTTCAACAGTTGCAGAAAACCGGATCCTATTGACAAACAAAAAGGAAGCGTCATAGTAGTTGGAGCCGGAATTTCAGGGTTAACCGCAGCATATAATCTGTCAAAAAATGGTTATGATGTTACTATATTGGAAGCAAACAAAAGGATAGGAGGCAGGATTTTATCTGCAGATTTTGGTGGAATGAAAGCTGATCTTGGTGCATCATGGATACATGGCTCTATAAAAAATCCACTATATGATTTCGCAAAAAAACATAACATTAATACAATACAGACAAAAGAAGAACCCACCTATATTTTTGATTTGGATGGAGAAGATATTACTTTAGATGAGTGGAATGTATGGACCAAATTTCTCAATAAATTAGTAAATGAATCATATAATTATCCTAATATTTCCCTTGAAAATTTAATCCAAAAATTTTGGGATGAGGAAGTATTAAGTCCGAAACTTGAGAGGGTTTTTAATGGAGGTATAAGACTGGAACTTGAAATACCTTATTCTGAAGATAGTAGAAAACTTGCAGCAAATGTGCTACAAAATGATGGATACTATAAAGGTAAGCATGTTATCCTACCAAAGGGGATGAGTAGTATCATTGATATATTAGCTCTTAATGAAAAAATAAAACTAAATACC
This sequence comes from Saprospiraceae bacterium, assembly GCA_027011385.1. Taxonomy (GTDB): domain Bacteria; phylum Bacteroidota; class Bacteroidia; order Chitinophagales; family Saprospiraceae; genus JADJGA01. The sequence continues at coordinate 1,539 of JALVAD010000316.1, forward strand.
TTTGTTACAGAGATTGATTACAGTGGTGATAAAATAATTGTTCATACTACTGAATTAGCGGAAAATGAAAAAAATAGAGCTTGTAATGCCTGTCATGGCAATCAAAATGCAAGTCACTTAAATAGCGATGCCATATATAAAGCAGATAGGGTACTTGTCACTGTACCAATCAATGTTCTGAAAAACGAAAATATTACTTTTGAACCTAAATTGCCTTTTACAAAAAAAGAAGCCATACAAAATATTCAAATGGGAACAATGAATAAAGTTTATATGAAATTTGACAATGTCTTTTGGCCTTCAGATAGTAGGTTTTTCTCAAAACTTAAAGAAAATAGATCTGAGATTATTGAATTTATGAATATGCAAATTATAAATCAAAAGCCGATATTAATTGCCTTTTTCGGTGGTTATCATGCAAAAAGAATTGAATCATTCAGTGAAAATCAACTAATGAGTTATATGCAAAGTGAATTAAAAGATATATTTAATATTGAAATCCCAATACCCACCGAAATAAAAAGAACAAAATGGCATACATCTCCTTTTTCACTAGGCTCCTACCCGGTTATTCCTCCTGGATTTGATAATCATTTATTTACTGAAATGGCAAAACCTGTTGCTAGTAAATTGTTTTTCGCAGGAGATGCAACTGAAAAAATTCATTATGCATCTGCGCATGGAGCATTCAAATCAGGTCTAAGAGCATTTAATGAGATTCAAAATTCATTTTTCTGAATCATTTTATGGAGCATTGAGCATTATCATTTTGAGTATATAAAAAAACCTTGTTGAAAAATACATTTCAACAAGGCAACGAAATAACAGACACCCTATGACTATTATAAAGCAAAAGTATATAATTCTCTATATTATACAAAATTTATATAT
>JALVAD010000317.1 GCA_027011385.1 Saprospiraceae bacterium
TTGATGAATTAAAAGATGAGATGAAAACTTGGTAATATGAATTTAGTTATTACTAATCCGGCTAAATCTAACCTAAATAAACTTTATAACTACTATAAAAAGGAAGTATCTAAAAAACTTGCAGAGAGAATAAAATTGGATTTATTAAAAACAATATCACTGTTGAATACTCATCCATATATTGGCCAAAAAGAAGAATCATTGGCTGCTTTAAACCTTAATCATCGATATTTGGTCAATGGACATTACAAAATTATTTACAGAATTGAAGGTGATACAGTATATATTACGGATTTTTTTGATAGTCGCCAAAATCCTACAAAAATAAGAGGCTAATAAATACAAGAGCTTATTTGTTTTTGATATTTATTTAACCCAGTCAAAACCACGTTATTTTCCTATCCTTTTTGAACCTCATCCCCCAACCCCTTCTCCTTTTATTCGTTAGCTATTTTATTAATACATGCTGTTTCAAAGGAGAAGGGGAGTTTGAGTGTGCTTAGTCTTTAGGAGAAGCTATTAAACTTTCGGAAAGATTATAAAGATTAATCATAAACACATTTCTACAAGAGCTGTTTCAAACAACCAAGCACCATTTTCTCTCTCCTTATGTAACTAAGTCTAGTTTTTACTTAGACGCTAATATCCAAATATTAGCTATACCTAACGACCAAGCACCCTTTTCCATCTCCTTTTACAATAATTTAAAAAATCAAAATATACTTTTTAAAAGGAGAGGGCAAGCCTGCCCTGTGAAATTCATTTTTGAATATTTCACTAGGGGGCGAGGATAAAAAAGGAAAGCTCTAGTCTTCCACCTATTCCTTGCGCAGCACCAGACAGGTTCTATTTGGAATATAAAGGCGCAAATAATCTTTGTTTTCAAAAGAAGTGGTTTCGTAAATAATATTTTCATCAATTCTTGAATGACCTAGAAACTTTTTACTGTCTGAATTAAGAAGAATATTGTATTTGCCTTTAATGGTGATAAATCCATAATCAGTAAAGGATTTTATTGGATTGAAATTAAAAACAAATATGAAGTCTCCTCTTTTGAAAATCAAAACCTGATCAGCTTCATTGCCGGTAATGAGTTTAATATTAGTTTTTAAAATATTATTATTTTTTAATATATTTATGGTTTGTCTATTAAAAGCATTCAAATAATAATATGCCAATTCATTGTCTTCCGCGAGCTTCCATTGTCTTCTAGCGTACTTGTATGACCAATTGTTTCCTTCTCTTGGAAAATCAATCCACTCGGGATGTCCGAATTCATTGCCCATAAAATTCAAATAGCTGTCTTGGGCTGTTCCGGCGGTGATAAGTAAAATCATTTTGTGAATAGCCAAAGCCCGTTGAACTTTCAAGCTGAGATTGGAAATCTCCATATGATCGTAAATATCTTTATCAGCGAGTCTGAAAATTATCGTTTTATCTCCGACTAATGCTTGGTCATGTGATTCGGAGTAATTAATGACTTTTTCATCGTTTCTTTTGTTTGTTAACCTATAAAAAATATCTCCAACGCTCCACTCTTCATCTTTTTTCTCCTTAATTAGTTTTATCCAATAGTCAGGAACACCCATTGCCAATCTATAATCAAATCCAATTCCACCATCAGTAATGGGTACAGCAATTCCGGGCATACCACTCATATCTTCTGCAACTGTAATCGCATCAGGTTTAATATCGTGAATAAGTTTATTTGCCAAAATCAAATATGTGATAGCATCTTCATCTTGATTATCATCGAAGTATTGTTCATAAGATACAAAATTGGTCTCCAAACCGTGATTGAGATAAAGCATACTAGTGATTCCATCGTATCTAAACCCGTCAAAATTGTATTCATCAATCCAAAACTTACAATTTGAAAGCAGAAAATGTAAAACTTCATTTTTTGAATAATCAAAGCATCTTGAGTCCCAAGCATCGTGATAACCTCTGTCTCCTTTGTGAAAAAACTGGTATTCTGTTCCATCGTATTTGCTGATACCTTCAATCTCATTTTTTACAGCATGTGAGTGAACCAAATCCATTATCACACGGATATCGTATTTATGAGCTTCGTCTATAAGTGCTTTTAGGTCTTCAGGAGTACCAAACCCTGATGAAACAGCAAAGAAACTAGAAACATGGTAGCCAAAAGAGCCATAATAAGGATGTTCTTGGATAGCCATTAACTGGATAGTATCATATCCTGCTTTGATTATTTTGGGTAAAATCTCTTCCCTAAATGAATTGAAGCTGTTTACTTTTGGCTCTTCAGAAGACATACCTATATGTGCCTCGTAAACAAAAATACTTTCTTTTTTGCCGGGAGATTTGTATTTGAATTTATAAGATTGTTTTGGATTCCACACTTGTGCATTGAATATCTTAGTTTCTTCATCTTGAACTACTCTTTTCGCATAAGCAGGTATTCTGTCACAGCCACCTTCTTTCCATTTTACGTGAAGGCGGTACAAATCACCGTGTTTTAGCGTGTTTTTATCTAGAATCAGATCAAAATTTCCATTTTCTATTTTGTTTAATCTAAACTTTTCTATCGGTTTCCAATCTGAGAAGTCACCGATTAAATAGACTTCTTCTGCATTTGGCAGCCAATCCCGATATACTTGTCGATTATCGGAAAAATGTAATCCATAATATAAATGTGCATTAGCAAAATCAGATAAATTTCCTTTGCCGGTTAGTTCTACTTCCTTCAGCAATGCATTCCGAAGTCTTTCTTCAATAATTTTGGAATATGGTTTGAGGTATGGGTCGTTTTTAATTATTTTTAAATTCATCATTTCCTAGTATTTGGGACTCTTTCGACAACAGAAATAGTAGCAGCCGCTACACTAAGCGCAGGAGCGAGAAAAAAGCCTAGTACCGGAATCATTAATAAAAGAGTGAAAGGAATACCATTACCTAGTGTAAGCCCCTTATTGTTTCTTACGAAATTTATTCTCCCTTTTACATTGAAATAACGTTCCAATGCCCAATCAAAGTTGCCATATCCACCATAAAAAGCTTCAATAATAAATGCGATAATGGGGATAAATGGAGTGAATATCGGGAAAAAACTCAATATAAATAATACAAGCATCCATTTAAGTTCTTTAAAAACCAATCGCAGTGAAATATGGACACCTCTTAGTACATCTTTTATTAGTCTTGGGAAATTCAATGCTGAATATCCTGCTTTTTTACCCGTTAGATGCTCTTCGATTCGCTCGGATATAGGACCAAGAAAGGGGACGAATATAATAAAAACAATATATTTGTATATAAATAGACCCATTGCGACGACACTAGCTCCGCTGATGAATTTAGCGATACCAATAATGTACTCACTGCCCCATTCAAAAGGATATAGTTTTATAATGGTTGATGAAAATATCTCGACCATAGAAATGGAGAGAAAAATCAAAGCTCCTCCAAAAAGCATACTTAAAACCCCGGTAAGTATTACAAATTTCCAAAGCTTTAATTTGCTCATCAATCCAAAAGCTCTGAAATAATCTTTAATGCCTTTAATTATATCATTAATCATATTACAAAAATAAGTATAAATACGATATCTTGTAGTATAATTTAGATTACTTAATGCAAATATTAGACTATTGTTAAAATTCTGAATCTGGCAATTTGAAAACAATTCTAAGATTTAATAGCTAGGTAAAGTCTGGGAGTGTCTTGTCCGGCAAGAGGTTAAAAACCTTTGCCTCAGGGGATTTTAGTTTGCTAATATCAGAATATGGTAACATTTTATTAACAATTGTATTAAAGTTATTTTAAATTGGTATTTTATTTTAAAAATCAATGAAAATCTAATAACTTTACTCAATAAACCTGAATTTGAATTTTAAATGGTTTCAAAATTATTAGAAAATTAAAATTTTTAAACAGATGAAAAAGATATTATTTTACTTCTCAATCTTGTTTTTCTTTGGTTCTTGTGTAACAATGAAAGTGCAGGATATTACTCCTAAAGGAAGAAATTCTATTTTATTACCAACGTTAACTCCTCATGTAGATATAAAAAGTTTTGAAAATACTTATTTTAATTTGTCTCCGGTTATTATTGAATCTCGACCTGTGTTTTATGGAACAGATTTGTGGGGTGTAGATATTCTTGAAACTCGTGCATTTGCTGATGCTGACCCACGAATTCAGGATGCTGTTAGTATTTTTATGAAAGATGTAAAAGATAATATCACGGATCCTTATGGTGAAAAACAGGGCGATATATTATGCCGCATTACTTTTGGAGATGTAAACTCAAGAGGATTGGCTTGGTTTTATTTGTCTTCATTGACGTTATATATTCCTAATTTATTGGGAATGCCTATTATGAGTAACAGGGCTAATATTGAGTTGGAACTTCAGATTTTTGATATAAATAAAAAATTAATAAAAAGATATCAAGCTGATTGTACAAATAAAAAGTATGTTGCCCTTTATTGGGGGTCAAATTATCCTACTGCGGCAAGAAAAGCAAATGCTGCTGCATTTAAATGTGCCATGTATAAAATCAAAAAGCAAATTGAAAATGATGCTCCGGAAATAATAAAAAAACTTCAAAAAGCTAATGAATTGGGCAAAAAATGACTATATAGTTTAAATTGAGCAAATTTAACATATTATACAATAAAGAAAGGCATAAATAATATTCAACATGATTCAAAGGTGTCGTTTACGGAGACTTTATTATCTCTTCCATTATTCTTTTGTAGTCGCTATTTTGAGGATTGATTTTCATCAATTCATTGCAGGTTAAGCGAGCATTTTTTTTGTTATTTGTTTTTATCTCCCCTAATAGTTTAATGTACAATATTCGCTCATTGCCGGGGAAAAGGCTCAGTGCTTTATCTAATACTTTAAGTGATTCTTTGTATTTTTTTGTTTGTTGAAGTTTGAGAGCATAATTGTAAAAAGCATTTGGAATCGGAGGTTGTTTATTAATCGCTTTTTTGAGATATTTAAGTGATTTTTTATTATCGGATTTTTCATTGTATAGAAGACCAAGCATGAAATACGGGTAACTATATTCAGGTTCTTGTTCAATCACTTTTAGATACAATGATTCTGCTTCTTCAATATTCCCATCTTCATATTCCATCAGAGCAAGATTAATTCTGGACATATTAAAATAATTGTCTATTTTTAAAGCTTGCTCATAAGCTTTTTTTGCTTTTGCCTTATCTCCTTGGGATGCAAAATGGAGAGCAAGTTGATGTTGTCCTGAAGCAAAATCAGCATTTACTCTCAGTTCTGTTAAATATTCTTTTTTTGCTCTTATGAATGCTTTACTTTTTGGCTTGAGATTATTCAGAATAAAATACCTTGCAGCTGCTATTCTTACTGTCCGAATACTATCATCTAAGCGTTTTTCTATATCATTTGAAAAATTGTTGTTTGTTTCAGCTAAGGCAGATACAGCTTCTTTTCTTACCATAGGACTAAAGTCATTTAGCATTTCCTTTAGTAAGTCCAAATCCTGTCTGTTTTGCAATTGCTTTCCCAAGACATTTACTGCTGTAGCTCGTATTATTTCCGGATATCTGCTCAAGGATATAAGTTTTCTCAGTGAATCTAAATCACCATTGATACCGGGAAGCAGCAAATTTGAAAAATGATCTCTACGTATTTTTCCATATTTTTTGTCAATAAAATCACTTGCCCATTTTGGTGTTTTGTCTATATGACAATTATTACAAGCATTTGGTGTATTGTATTTCATACTTTGATCAGGTCTGGGAATTCTAAAACTGTGATCTCTCCTGAAGTCATTGCCCATATAATATCTGCCCGTCATATGGCAATTGATACATTTAGAAGCTTCCGTGTTTTGCTTATGAAAATGATGTTGATATGTATTGTATTTCGGTTCATGACATTGTAAGCATAATGCATTGTCTTTCTTTTTTAGTTTCAATGTGTGCATATTATGACAATCTTTGCACGAGATATTATTGTGATACATTTTGCTTTGCATGAATGAGCCATATACATAGTCTTCATCTAGAATCTGCCCGTCATGTTCATATGTTGGACTTTGAATTAGATTGGGGTAGTAGTAGTCCAAGAAATGTCCCTTGTAATCAAAAACATTTCTAACAGCTGCTCTTCTCGAATGGCATCTGGCACATTTTTGTACTAATTCCTTTGATTGCATTTTATTGTGCATAAAGAGGGTAGGAGGCTTAGATTTATTTCCGGTATTTAGATCTTTATAAAAAGCTATATGTTTTTTTGCAGGACCATGACATGCCTCACAAGAGACATTTATTTCTGTATATTTTGTATGGTATTCTTTTGTTTCAGGAGAATAGTTTTTTTCTAAAAAAGTTGAGTGGCAGTCTGCGCACATATTGTTCCAAGTCATACTACCCCCTGTCCAATGCATCCATTCATCGTGCTTTGTTTTTAGTTTTGGCTGGAGATCAAACCATTTATTGTCCTTGGAATCCCAAGCTGCCAACAGGCATTGTTCATTTCCTTTTGGAAACTGAACTATATACTGTTGCAATGGATAATAGCCAAAAGTGTTTTTGATTTTATAATTGTGATATTTCCCGTCATCTCCTTCTGTATTGACAAAATAAAGTGAATCTTTTTTAAAAAAATGGTAATTTACACCTTTACTGGTAAAATACACATCATTGAAATTACCTAAAACACTCGTAGAATCTGCTTTTTGCATCGCTAGTTGATGATCTGAGCCCATCCATTCGTTATATTCTTTTTCATGACATACTTTACATTTACTACTACCTGAAAAACTTTCCGGAGATATTTTGGTAGTAGAATGAGCTTGTTTTTTTTCGATTTTATCACCTTGCTTGCATGAATAATTGGTGAGAAGGACGAAGAACAAAAATGCTAAAGTATTTATCTTCATTTATTTTTTGCTTTTATGTATCACAATTTAGCTATACTTATTTGTCGGTGCTAGCATCAATAAAAAATCACTTGGCTTTAAGTATCTTAAATACCTTTTTCCTATTATCTTTAAAATAAACTGCAATGTAATAAAAACCCGTGGGAAGTTCGCTCATATCAGCATTAAAAATATTCTTGGATATTTTTTTCACAAGAATTCCTTTTTGATTATTAATATAGATCCATTTGAAATCTGTATTACTGTTAATGTGAAGAGTGCCGGTACAAGGATTTGGGAATACGGTACAATTATAATTGTTGGGGAGTTCTTTAGTTGAAATTGAATTATTACCTAAAACAGCTTTTTTTATATTCTCTACCCAAGATCTTGATGAGGCAAGATAAATCGTTTTACTGGATTTTTCGCCTGCATCCCAGACAGTAAAGCAAAATCCCAATTTTATTGCTTTATTTGCCAGATATTCGTAATAGCGTTCTCGTGATTCTTTCGTCGGACCACCAAAACATTTGTAGTTCTTTTTATAATAATTATAACCGCCTTCATTGTCTGCTCCAAATTCTCCCAGTAGGATAGGGATATCGTTGGTTTTTGACCAATCAGCGACCGCTTCAAAATTCAAATCTATTTGAGACTTATCTTCATCTGTACCCCATTCAAAATCATCAAACCCCTCTCTACTTGATTTAGTAAAATGACTGGGTTTATAATAGTGGAATGTTGCAATCAAAAAGCTGTCACTTTTCAAAAGCTCTTCCTTGATTGTCATAACTGATTCCCAAGAGTTTTTTCCTCCTCCGGTTATAATAATGTTTCTATTGGGGTTGGTTTTTCTGATTATTTTCAAAATATCTAGATTCGTTTGGGTTACTTGCTCTGCATCCATGGCGAAATATGGCTCATTCATTATCTCAAACAATAACTGCTCGGGATAATCACTAAATCTTTGTGAAATAGCTGTCCAAATAGCCCGGAAACGATCTATGGCAGCTTTTAAATCATTTCCGGTTTTATAATATTCACTATTTGATTTAAAACTTTCCCAAAACCACTTGTCTCCATGAACATCGATTATAGCATATAATTTGTATTCCAATGCCCAAGAAATCACTTCTTCAATTCTATCTAAATAAAATTTGTCTATTGCATAATCTGAAACAGAGCCGGTATAATCACCATTGGCATCAGTATAATTTACTTCAGATAAAGCCGTAGTGTACTTATCAAAGCGAATGGGGATCCTGACTGTTTTGAATCCGGCATTTGCAACATCTTCAAAATAAGTTTTTTTTACAGGATCTGCCCAATTTCCCTCAATAGGAGCACTTAGAGTATTCCCAAGATTAATGCCTCGCCCCATTTTTGATACAATATCCTTTGCGGATATTTGCGCTAAGGCATCGCTATGAATAAATACTAAAATGGTCGTGAGAAGTAATATTATTTTTTTCATAAAAAAATACCTGTTAAATCAAAAAGAATAATGCCAATTTACCAACCACCAAAGTTAAAAATTTTAATTAAATTTTGGAAATCTAAAGCGGCGTATTTCATTTTTTCGGAAATATGCCCTCCCCCTTAATAAGCTTTCGTTATGACACATCTTTTAGTAAAAAAAATTAAGATTTATCATAACGAAACCTATATTTATAT
>JALVAD010000318.1 GCA_027011385.1 Saprospiraceae bacterium
ACTTATTATAAAATGCAAATATTATAATATATAATTATCTATACTTTAACTTATTAAAATTCGCAATATTTACTACTGACTAAGTTATATATCAGTATATAATTGATTTTAACATATAATAGATGCTTTTGATTCGTCAAATGCTAAAAATAAGGCAAAAAAACTCTATTTAACCCCGCTTTTTCTTTTTGTTAAAGGTTTTTTTGCGGTTTATTTTTTTATTGAGAGGTCTTTTGCTTGGAAAAAATCTTTCTATTAAATCTTCTCTATTTAATTTCCGAAGCTTAGCAATCAATGCACCTCTATTCTCATTTTTATACCAAAAGAAAAACAGGTTCTGGCTTTTTTTCTCATTCAATAATTTAGGCGTATAGACAGGCTTAAGTGTATAGGGATGATATCCTGAATAGTATATCACGGTAGCAACAGTCATAGGTGTAGGAGTAAAGCCCTGAACTTGCTCTAGTCTGAAGCCTAAATCCTTTGTTTCAGCTGCCAATTCCGCCATAGCTTCATCGGTACTTCCCGGGTGTGCAGAAATAAAATAAGGAATAAGCGGTTGTTTCAATCCATGTTTTTTATTAAAATATTCAAATCGCTCTTTAAACTTTTTAAAATTAGAGAATGAAGGCTTTCTCATTATCTTCAATACCTTATCCGATGTGTGTTCAGGTGCGACTTTCAATCTTCCTGAAGTATGCCTTGTGACTACTTTCTCAAGATATTCGTCAGCTGATTTGTGATTTGTTTTTTTATTGAAATCTTTCACAAGTAAGTCATATCGTATCCCACTACCAATAAACGCTTTTTTCACTTTAGGATTTTTATCAACTGCATCATATATCTCAATTATATGCCTATGATCAGTGTCGAGATTATCACAAACGACTGGTGATATACAGGAAGCTGCCGAACATTTTGCGCAAATAGAAAGGTCTTTCCCCTTCATCTTGTACATATTGGCAGAAGGCCCACCAAGATCAGACAGATAGCCTTTAAAATCATCCATTTTTGTTATTTCTTCGACTTCTTTTAATATTGATTCTTTGGATCTACTGGCTACAAATTTCCCCTGATGTGCCGATATTGTACAAAAACTACATCCTCCAAAACATCCACGATGCATATTAACTGAAAATTTTATCATTTCCCAAGCAGGAATAGTTCCCCTTTTATTGTATTTAGGGTGAGGCATTCTTGTGAAAGGCAAATCAAAAGAGGCATCCAAATCTTGTTCGTTCATCGGAGGAAAAGGTGGATTGACTACAATCATATCATCATCCACTTTTTGTAAAATACGCCTTGCGTGCATTTTATTGGACTCTTTTTCGATATGCTTAAAATTACCTGCAAATGCTTTTTTATCTTTTTCGCAAAGATTATGTGAAGCGAGTTCTATTTCTTCCCATATCTCACAAGATTCATATTTTATTTTTGAGTCGAGAAAGGCAGTTTGAGGAATGCATTTCAATTGATTGACTTCGTATCCAGAATCGAGAAAGTCCAAAATAGTAAACAAAGCTCTTTCTGCCATTCCGTATAGAAGTATATCAGCTTTAGCATCGTATAATATCCCCGGTTTTAATTTATCTGACCAATAGTCATAATGGGTCAATCTCCTAAGAGATGCTTCAATTCCGCCCAACACAACAGGAATTTCAGGATATAAATCTTTCAATATCCTCGTATAAACCACACTCGCATAATCAGGCCTATATCCCTTCTCTCCTCCGGGAGTATATGCATCATTTGAGCGAAGACGTTTATTGGCAGTATAGTGGTTGACCATCGAATCCATATTTCCCGCTGTCACTCCAAAAAACAATCTGGGCTTACCCATTTTCTTAAAGTCTCTAAGGTCATCACGCCAATTTGGCTGTGGAACAATAGCAACTCGATACCCCTTTGATTCTATTAATCTCCCTACAACAGCAGCACCAAATGCCGGATGGTCGACATATGCATCTCCGGAAAAAATTATCACATCCAATTGCTCCCATCCTCTGGCTTTTACTTCCTTCATAGTGATAGGCAACCAATCTGATATTTTTCTCCTTTTATTCATTAAAATTGATATTGATATGCTAAAGTTAACAATATGAGGTCTCAAATGTTTATTTTTTATATACATAGTGACTACAAGAAAATAGACAATTCCTATAAAAAGTATGACCTTAAGAAATAAATAGCAGCCAAATTCAAAGGTGCATTTCAGTTTTTCGCTTTTTGCATACTACCTTCCCTTAGAAACCTTATCAGGTTTTACGGAACTCCCCAAAACCTTCAAAATTTAAAGCAGGCATCGTTGTTTCTAATTATTGCTTTATAAACCGGCTTCAAAATCACTCCTTGCGGTCGTGCTTTCGAGTCCTAAATTTTCCTTATTTTAAGTCATTCAATCATTTGTAAAAATGAAATATACCC
>JALVAD010000319.1 GCA_027011385.1 Saprospiraceae bacterium
TTGTTAAACAGTGAAATCTATAATAACCGGCTTAAAAGAAAGTATTAAAGGAGATGTTTATTCCGATGAATTATCTTTAGGTATATATTCAACCGATGCAAGTATATACAAAATCAAACCAAAACTTGTAATAGTCCCAAAAGATAAACAAGATGTGTTGAGAACTATCAAAACTGCTTTTGAACATAAAATTAGCCTTTTGCCAAGAGGCGCTGGTACCAGCCTTGCCGGTCAAACTGTTGGAGCATCTATTATAATGGATTTTTCTAAATATATGAACAATATTCTTGAATTTAATGAAAAAGAAAAATGGATTAGAGTACAACCGGGTCTTGTTCACAGTGAATTAAATGCATATTTAAAACCATATAATTTACTTTATGCACCCGATGAAGCAACAATAAATAGAGCAAATATAGGGGGTGTCGTCGCAAATAACTCTTCCGGATCAAGAAGTTTGGTTTTTGGTAAAGCTATCGATCATATCCTCGAAGTAAATATTGCACTATCCAATGGTAAAGTCATTACCCTAGGTGAAATAAGCAAGACAGAAGCAAAAAATAAAGCTAAACAAAACGATGAAGAGGGAAAAATATACAAAACTTTAATAGAAATAATTGAAGAAGATGAACAGGAAATACTGAATCGTTTTCCTAAAGTGATGCGTAGGGTCACGGGATATAGTTTAGATGAATTTGTCGATAAAAAGCCTTGGAATATGGCTAAACTTATCAGTGGTAGTGAAGGAACATTGGCAACGATATTGGATCTAAAGCTCAATCTGATTGACTTGCCAAAAAATCGTGCAATTACTGTAATTCATTTCAAAGATCGATTAGAGGCTATTTCAACAGTAGAAACTATACTTACTCACAAACCCTCAGCAATTGAACTACTGGATGATAATGTAATAAATATAGCCCTAACTAATCCTTCAACAAAACCTATCTCCACTTTTATCGAAGGAACACCTGGAGCCCTTCTTATAGTTGAGTTTTTTGGAGAAAATGATATTAAATTAAAAGAAAAACACGATAAACTTGAAAAACGTCTAAAAGAAATTAATCGTGGATATGCTTATCCGTTTTACACAATGGATCATCCTACTTTCAATAATGTTTGGGAAGTAAGAAAACAAGGATTGGGACTTTTACTCAGTGTAAAAACCGATGAAAAAGCTATTCCTTTTATAGAGGATCTTTGTATCCCAATACCACATTTACCAAAATATGTAGATCAAATACTCGAATTTTGTGATAATCTCAATACAAAAGTTATTCTTTATGCTCATGCTAGTGTTGGCGTACTTCATATCAGACCTGTTCTTAATTTAAAATCTCAAGAGGATATTAATAAAATGAAAAGCATTTCAGAATATGCTTTAGATAGAGTGATAGAATACAAGGGTTCTTGGTCGGGAGAACACGGTGATGGTATTTCCAGAAGTTTCGGTATTCCAAAATTTTATGGGGAAAAAATATATAATGATTTCAAAAAATTAAAAACAGCTTTTGATCCATATGATTTGATGAATCCCGGAAAAATAGTGAATCCTTTTCCAATGGATCAAAATTTGAGATATAGTGCGGATTACAACGAAGTAAAAATAGATACAATATATCATTATAGAAAAGAAGAGGGTTTTTCAACTCTTATCAATATGTGTAATGGAGTAGGGGTCTGCCACAGAGTTAGCGGTGGAGTGATGTGTCCGACTTATAAAGCAACTTTGGATGAGAAAAATTCTACCAGAGGACGAGCAAATGCATTGAGATTAACTATTTCAGGAGAATTGGGTGAAGGAGATTTAACAAATAATGAATTATGGGAAGCCTTAGACTTATGTGTATCTTGCAAATCTTGTAAAACAGAGTGCCCAAGTAATGTTGATGTTGCAAAACTTAAAAGTGAAGTTTTACAAAAACATTATGATAAAAAAGGATATGGAATTAGAGAATTTTTTATTGTGATGAGTGATACTATGTCAAAAACTTTTTCCGGATTTTATGCAGGAATTATCAATAGTATTATCAAAACAAAACTATTTAGGATTGTTCTTGAAAAAATAGCAAAAATAGACGCTAGAAGAATTCTTCCTTTGTACTCACGATATACATTAAATAAATGGTATAAGAATAAATTTAAATCAACAGCTACAGGACAGGAAGTTGTTCTTTTTGCCGATACATATACTAATTATCACGAACCGGAAATAGGAAAAGCAGTTATAAACTTACTTAATAATCTCAACTATCAAGTTAAGCTTGTCGATACAGGAGGAAGTAAAAGGCCTCTAATATCTAATGGTTTTTTGAGAAAAGCAAAAAAATATAGTGACAAAATATTACAAATACTCACTCCTTACATAAATAAGGAGATGCCTATAATAGTTATTGAACCCGGTTCTTATTCTGCATTAATAG
>JALVAD010000320.1 GCA_027011385.1 Saprospiraceae bacterium
ATTTGTGTTTTTCTATGATATTTTTATTTCTAAATTCTATAATATAAATACCTCTCTTCGCATTTAATCGTAGCCTGTGTGTTTTTTTATCGATATTGTTTTCGCTAAATACAGTTATTCCGTTTAAGTTAAAAATTTTAATATTTACATTTTTTAAATCACCCAAGTTAACTAAAAAATCACCTTTGTTTGGATTGGGATATACGTAAATTTTGGTTGTAATATTATTTTCCTTAACACCAATAGTCGTGACAGTTATGCATTGGGAAGTATCGATACAATCATTTTTTTTAATTATTACTGCATATGATCCATTTTCTTTCACAGAATAAATTCTGGCATTTTCGTTTGGAATTGGTTTATTTTCTAAGCAATCTATCCATTGGTAGCTACAATTCGTTTCGCTAGACTTCAAATTGACACTTCCATCTGCGGTTGCAATATCTATTACAGTTGTATCGATTTTTGTAATTTCCAGATTGAGTGTTACTATAGAATCACATTCCTGGGAACTTATTAAAGTGTCAGTGTATATTCCGGAGTTTGAATATAATTGTCCATTCCATTCATATTTATTACAAGAGGAAATAGATAATGAAGTGTGAAGGTTTTTATATTCACAACCACTGCAACCGGTATTCATATTTTCAAGCAAAGCTTTATATTTCGGAGCTGGGATTATCGAAGTATCCTGATCCATTGTTTCCAAAACTCCCCATGAGCCGTATTGAGCACTCCTTGATGAAACAAATGAAAAATTCATCAGTAAAAGCGGTTCATCCCTTTCCTGTAGAGTTCTGAGTTGGCTGAACCATTCAGAGTACAAGTTGTACATTGCTTTATCTCTTTGGATATCCAAAAGAGCTTGGCTATAGTCCGGCTTAACACCAAAAGGGTGTGGAGTCAAATGCTGACCGCCTTCATAAAATGCCAATGGCTTGTCCAAGGAATCAGCCAATTGGTATTTTATTTCTTTTATTGATTTATATGCTTCGGGCATTGATTGTCTGGCTATTTTTGCAATATCAGCCACGGTGGCATTAGCTCCTAAGTCGTCAAGTTGTGATTCTAAATCTTCAGAGAGATGAAAATAGTATGTTGGAGCGATAGCATCAAAGGAATTCTTATCTACATTGAAAGCAACTCTTTGGGCTACGTCTAGCCATCCTGTAAATACACCTACTACTCTGGTCAATCTGTTCATCTGGCCTTCAAACTCTTCTGTCCAGATATCCATTATTCTTTGTATGAATTTTGCTGTTCCTTCAGGCCAAGGTTCTCCTGTCAACTCACAACCATAGTAATTAGCCCATTGAGTTTGTGGAAAAATCCAATTCCATATTTCATTGCTGTATTCAACATAGATATGCCTGTCTTTTTCCAAATTATCTCTAAAATACCTCGCCATCTTTCTTATATATTCTTTGCTTGCTGAATGAGGGACACAAACCCATCCATCCTTATGATAATCATTCATATACTTAACCATCATTTCATAAGGTACACCTTTACCATGAGTCCAAGTATAATAATCATATTTGCTTCTACCATCCCAATTGACCAAAGTGCTATCTCCAAAGCCATCTTTTCTGTCAAGTCCCCATGCATTGGTCTGTCCCCAATCCATAAACCTTACTGTTTTGAATATAGACAGCTTGTCTGTCCAGAGTTTGTAGAAAGGTTGTTCCTGATATGTTGATTCTGTGCCGGGCATCAGTACTCTAATATTGTGAATTGGATTATCGATATTGCTATAAGTTATTCTCAATTGAATAACTCCTCCTTTTGGATTAGGATAATCAAAAACCATTCTGTGGTCACCTGCATTATGTAAGTTTTCGTATGTTCCCCAAAAATTCAATTCTCCTTCTCCTTCCCATAGAACAGTATAGATTCCTTTTGACCAACCATCTGTTATTGCCCAAATAGTCGCAACATCTTGTGGATATGGTGAATCATCTATAGTCTGTGGGATATGAGTTGGATATCCATCAAGTCTATAAGATAATTTATCTGTATAACCACTATCAAATGGATCATTAGGGTCTCCAATCGACTTAGTGTACCAAGTTCTACTCATATGCATCAAATCCACAAATGGAATTTCCGTCCCCCAATCTGCCAGACCTCCCAGATTTGTCCCAATCTCGAGTTTACAACTATCAGGTAACTGAGATAAACCTGTAAATGGCATTAACAAAAAGCTCAAAATGAAAGCAGATCTGAAGGTTTTAATTAATAATCTATACATATTGGAATGATTATTTGAAATATGATTTTGTTAAAATCGGCAATATACAAATTTAAATTAATAGTATTAATACCAGTTGGTGTTATTTTAAGCTCAATAATTAGTTATATCCTTATTAAGTAAAAAATAAAAGCCATAAATTTTATTAAAGCGGTCAGTTAATTGCCTGATACTATTTTTGTTTTGGATTAAAAATAGACATACGAGTAATCCTAAAATCCATTAATCCTAAAAATTCCCTTGGTACGTTTCGCTACTCAGGACTTCCGCTTCGCTACAGCTTAATTCAAACAGTATGGCTTGAAAGTTTTATTATCTTTTTGATTTTTTCTTCATCGGGAATATATTCTTTACCCATATTCAATGAGTTTTTATCCATTATTGTTTTTCTGGCAGTGAAGTGAATAGCATCAATACCAATATCGGTAAATCTTCGGCAATTGTGTGAATTAATCCCGCTTCCTGCCATTATCTCAATTCTATTCTTGTTTTTACGGATTAATTGATTTATTTGTTCGAAACCCTCAATAGCCGTTTTCTCTCCTCCAGAAGTCAATATCCTGTCAAATCCCAAGTCAATTATTTGTTCAAAAGCTAAAGGCACATTCTTCGTAAAATCAAAAGCTCTGTGAAAAGTTACTCCCAGACCAAAAGATTTTGCTAATTCCAAAAGTTCCTTGTTTTGTCCGATATCAATATTGAAATCAGCTGTAAGGCATCCAAAAACCACTCCTGTCGCTCCTGAATGAGCTGCAGCTTTTATATCTTTTTTCATAATATCAATATCATGATAATCATAAACGAATCCTCCGGGTTTTGGTCTTATCATAACAAAAACTTGTAAGTCATATTTTTCGATGCAAGATTTTATCAATCCCACAGATGGTGTCAGCCCTCCCAAATCCAATGAGCTGCACAGTTCGATTCTTGTGGCTCCGTAGTGATTAGCAATAAGAGCTGTTTCTGTTTTTTCAACACAAACTTCTATATCCATTGATTAGATCTTATTCCCATTCAAATAAACGCTTTCTATTTGGTTCTCTCCAAAGGAGTAGGGGATAAAGCCGTATGAATTGATAGGTTTAGTCAATATTATATTTGCTTTTTTCCCTATGGTGATACTGCCAAGTTCTTTTGCCAGTCCCAAGGCATAAGCACCGTTGATAGTAGCTGCATTTATTGCTTCTTCCGGAGTTAATTTCATTTTTATACAGGCTGTGGATACTACAAAGTTCATATTTCCCGAAGGAGTGGAACCCGGATTATAATCTGTTGCCAAAGCTAAAGGTAAACCCTCGTCTATCATTTTTCTGCCGGGTGTATAAGGAATACTTAGAAAGAATGAGCAAGCGGGCAAAGCTACCGGCATCGTCTTTGTTCCTTTTAGTGCCTCAAAATCTTCTTGGCCCATAACTTCCAAATGATCCACAGTCAGAGCATCGTATTCGACTCCTATTTTTACTCCTCCTATGGCTGTGAATTGATTGACATGAATTTTGGGTTTTAGTCCGTACTTTTTTCCTGCTTTTAATATGAATTCAGTGTCCTCGACCGTAAAGTATCCCGTTTCACAAAATATATCTACGTATTCGGCAAGATTTTCTTGAGCTATTACCGGCATTAAATCTTCGACCAGCATTTTGAGATAACCTTCCTTATTGTTTTTGAATTCAAAGGGAATAGCATGAGCACCTAGAAATGTTGCCTTTACTTCCAATGGATAATTGTTTTTAAGTTTATTGATAACCCTCAACATTTTTAATTCGCCTTGGTAAGAAAGACCATAACCGGATTTAATTTCTACAGCACCTGTACCAAGTGCCATTATCTCTTCAAGTCGTTTCTTGCTTTGGTTATAGAGTTCTTCTTCAGATGTTTCGTTTAGTATTTTTGCTGAATTTAGTATGCCACCTCCTTTTTTTGCTATTTCTTCATAAGTTAATCCGTTGATTCTGTCAACAAATTCGCCTTCTCTATTTCCAGCATACACAATATGAGTATGAGAATCACACCAAGTGGGTAAAATCATTTTGTCTGATGCATCTATCACTCGATCTGCTTCAATCGGTGGAATACTATCCATTGATCCAAAATCTGCGATAATACCATTTTTAATAAGCAAATATGCCTCTTTGATTGTCGGTAGTACTTTCATTTCTTTTCCGGCGACAAAAGATATTGGTTCTGTTCTGACTTGGATTAGCTCTTTTATGTTTTTGAATAATGTTTTCATTTTGTTTTATTAAAATAGATTATTTAGGATTTCATCATTTACAAGATTGGGAATTGTGACTTTCAATGATGGAGTTCTTTTCATCTCTCTTTTAATAGCAAATAATGCTTCCTTGTTTCTTGCCCAACTTCTTCTCGCAATTCCATTATTTACATCATAGAACAACATGTTTTTCAATCTGGAATCAGCTTCATCTGTTCCGTCCAATACCATACCAAAACCTCCGTTGATTACTTCACCCCAGCCTACACCACCTCCATTGTGGATTGAAACCCAGGTTGCTCCACGAAAACTATCTCCAATGACATTTTGAATAGCCATATCTGCAGTGAATTTGCTACCGTCATATATGTTGGATGTTTCTCTATATGGCGAATCTGTTCCACTAACATCGTGATGATCTCTTCCTATGACAATAGGGCCAATTTCACCTTTATTTACAGCATTATTAAAAGCCTTTGCAATTTTCATTCTCCCTTCGGCATCAGCATATAGAATTCTTGCTTGAGAGCCTACCACCATTTTATTCTTTTTAGCATTCTTAATCCAAGTGATATTATCTTGCATTTGAAGGCTTATTTCGTAAGGTGCATTTTTCATTATTTTGCTCAATACATTTTCTGCAATTTTATCTGTTTTGTCTAAATCTTCCGGTTTTCCCGAAGTACAAACCCATCTAAACGGACCAAAGCCATAATCAAAACACATTGGGCCTAGAATATCTTGAACATAGGATTTATATCTAAAGTCGATACCGTTTTCTGCCATAATATCTGCTCCGGATCTTGAAGATTCAAGCAAAAAAGCATTACCATAATCAAAGAAATATGTTCCTTTAGCAGTGTGTTTGTTTATTGCTGCTACTTGTCTTCTAAGACTACTTTGTACTTTTTCTTTGAATAATTGTGGATTTTCACGTATGAGGTGATTTGATTCTTCGTAAGAAATATCTACCGGATAATAACCACCTGTCCAAGGTATATGCAATGATGTCTGATCTGATCCTACGTGTACAAAAATATCTTTTTTGTCAAAATGTTCCCAAACTTCCACTACATTTCCAATATAAGCTATCGAGATCACTTCTTTATTATCTTGAGCTTTTTTTACTCTGGAAGTAAGCTCATCTATATCTTCGATTAAAATATCTACCCAACCTTGTTCAAATCTTTTTCTGGCTGCTTTGGGATTGACTTCGGCTGCGACTGTGATGCAGCCTGCTATATTTCCTGCTTTAGGTTGAGCCCCGCTCATGCCACCTAGACCGGCAGTAAGAAATATTTTTCCTGCCGGGGTTTCTCCTTGGGGTAAAATCTTTCTGAAGGCATTCATTACTGTTATCGTAGTACCGTGAACGATTCCTTGTGGACCAATATACATAAACGACCCTGCTGTCATTTGTCCATACTGAGTTACTCCTAAAGCATTGAATTTTTCCCAATCGTCAGGTTTTGAGTAATTTGGTATCATCATACCGTTTGCAACTACAACTCTGGGAGCATTTTTTGAAGAAGGGAACAATCCCATCGGGTGACCGGAATACATATTTAGTGTTTGTTCGTCGGTCATCATTGAGAGATATTTCATAGTCAATAAATACTGAGCCCAATTTTGAAATACAGCTCCGTTGCCACCGTAGGTTATCAATTCCTCCGGATGTTGTGCAACCTTTGGGTCAAGATTATTCTGAATCATTACCATTATTGCAGCAGCTTGTGAGGTCTTTGCAGGATATTCTGAAATCGGTCGGGCATACATTTCGTAGTCAGGCTTGAATCTGTACATGTATATTCTACCGAAATCAGTGAGCTCTTGAGCAAACTCCTTTGCCAAGACTTCGTGCCAATCTTTTGGGAAATATCTTAAAGCATTTTTTACGGCTAATTTTTTTTCTTCACTTGGCAATATGTCTTTTCTTTTTGGGGCTCTGTTGGCATCTTTTGGATACTCTCTTTTAGCTGGAAGAATATTTGGTATTCCCTGTTGTATTTGTTCTTTAAAAGTCATATCTGTATGTTTTTATAAATATACAAAATAGTTATTTTACGATAAAAGCTCTATTTTTTACCATTTTTATCATTTCGTTGATATCATCTTTTAGTATTCTATCATCTTCGAGTTTATCTACTTTTCCCCTGATTAACGCAAAGTTTTTTTCAACTATATCAGAGAATTTATGAGGTCTTCTGAATTCAATTGCTTGAGCAGAGTACATCAATTCAATAGCTAGAATTTTTTCGATATTGCCCAATATTTGATTGAATTTTCTTCCTGAAATACTACCCATTGATACGTGGTCTTCCTGTCCCAATGAGGTTGGGATACTGTCAGCAGAAGGAGGAAAACACAGTGATTTGTTTTCTGTGACCAAAGCTGCTGTAGTATATTGAGGAATCATAAAACCTGAATTTAATCCACCGGATTCAGTCAAAAGCCTAGGTAATCCAAATTTTCCTTCAAGTAATAAATATGATCTTCTGTCAGAAATATTACCTATTTCAGATGCAGCCAATGAACCGTAGTCCAATGCCATTGCTAAAGGTTGACCGTGAAAATTTCCTCCTGATATAGCTTCTATTTCACTTAAAATAATGGGATTGTCTGTAACAGAATTCATTTCAATTTCTGTCAGCTCTTTCAAATGGTAATATGCATTTCTTGATGCTCCATGCACTTGAGGAATACATCTCATTGAGTAGGGATCTTGAACCCGAGAACAACTTTCGTGAGATTCTATATTTTCAGATTCTGAAAACAGAAATCTCATATGTTTCGCTACTTCGATATTGCCTTTGAATGGACGAATGGAATGCAGTTGAGCCTGAAAAGGCGAGGAACTACCTTGGTATCCTTCAATGCTCATAGCTCCTGCCAAATCAGCCAATTCCAATAAATATTCCATTTTGTATAATCCGACAATAGAGTGAGCCAAGATAAATTGAGTACCGTTTATTAGGGCCAATCCTTCTTTAGCTTTTAGATTTATCGTTTGGAGATTGTATTTTTTTAGGACTGTTCTTGCAGGAACAATGCTATCATCTTGCCAAATTTCGCCTTCTCCCAAAAGGGGAAGAAATAAATGTGATAAGGGAGCTAAATCACCTGATGCACCAACAGAACCCTGCTCAGGGACTACCGGTAAAATATTATTCTCTATAAAGAAGATTATTCGCTCAATTACCTTCAATCTTATACCTGAATAACCTTGGCTCAAGGCGTGAACCTTGCATATCATCATTATTTTTGACAATTTCTTATCTATAGAATTGCCAACTCCAACTGCATGAGTCATCAATAAATTCTCTTGTAATTTGCTCGTCTCATCTGCTGTGATTTGTACATCGCACAAAGGTCCAAAACCCGTATTTATTCCGTAAACAGGTTTCTTTCCGTTAGCCATCGTCTCTACTCTGCTTCTACACAAATTTATTTTGGTTATTGCTTCATCTGTTAATACTCCTTTCAACTTTCCGCTTGCCAAAGACATTACCTTGTCGACAGTCAATTTATCTATACCGTACTTAAACATTTTATTAGATTTAGTAGGCTACAAAGATAAACTTAGTTTTGAAGCTTAACAAGACAATTTGGGTTAAATATTATTTATTTATTCATGATACAAAAAAAGCCTTCCTGATGTAGAAGGCTCTCTTGAGGTCGGTACCAGATTCGAACTGGTGTAAACGGTTTTGCAGACCGTCGCCTAGCCACTCGGCAAACCGACCTTTTTAATAAAGGAATGCAAAGATAAGGTAAATTAATTTAATCACATATTTATTTGGATAAAAAATAATCAAAAAAATATTTGTGCTTGTGTGTGACGCAAAAAATAACTATATATATACTTAGAAAAGGCAAAAAGGTGTATTTCATTTTTTCGCATTTAAGGTTGATTTTCGATTATCCAGCATATTGGCTCATCTGCCTCATCTATCCCGCTAAAGCTTGGCGCTCCCCTAATGATTTTTCTTCACTTTGTTACGAAAAATTATAGGAGGATGACTGAACGGTTTTGATCTTATCGAAAATCAAGTTAGTAGATCTCACTTGATAGTGAAAGAACCTGTGCATCAGTGCAAAAGTAGTGCATTTTTTACAAGGAGCGAGGTCAGAGATACTCGCTTATCAAGTGAAATGCGGAAGAAATGCGGGTTGAGGTACTCCCGGTTTCGAAGTCTACGAAGAAACGGGGAGTTAGAGGGCAGTGTGGCAGTGTTGCAAAAAAAAACGAAATACACCTTTTTTTGTGTTGTATGCTAGTATTTTTAAGAATTTTATTACCTTTACTGCTTGTGCTTTTTATAAAAGCCATTTGGACAGTTTGGATTTTATTTATAGAACTTACTTTTATGAAATATAAATTTTGAATAGATGAGAAAGGAGTTTTTGATTTTGATAATTATCGGTTTTTCTTTAACAGGTTTTGGGCAATTCCGGTTTGAGAGTGTTTTTAGAGGACTTTCCGGTAATGAATTAAAAGCAAAAGTTGTAGAAAAATATAAACCGAAAAATGTTTTGGATTATTCCGAAGCAAGGGATGTTTTATACGGCAAAATATATAATGAAAATGATACGGTATATGGTGTTTATACAAGATATGGCTTGTATTTGCCTCACGGTGTTGATCCATCAAATTATTTGTATAAAAACGGTAAGCCAAGTGGGATAAATGCAGAGCACACATACCCTAGGAGCAAAGGAGCCAAAGACGGTAATGCAAAATCTGATATGCACCATTTATTTCCTGCTAAAATTAATGTAAATTCGGATCGGGGAAGCCTCCCTTTCAATGAAATAAATGATAATCAGACCAAAGATTGGTACTATGATAATATAATACTTCACAAAATACCTCAACAACATATTGATGATTATAGTGAGCACATAAATACTTATTTCGAACCGCGTGAGGATCATAAAGGCAATGTAGCCAGAGCAATGATGTATTTTTATACCATGTACAAAGCGGAAGCAGATAATGAAGATCCCAATTATTTCAAAAAGCAAGTCAAAACACTATGTGATTGGCATTTTCTAGATCCTGTTGATTCATTGGAATGGTATCGAACTTGGGAAATAGCAAAATATCAAGATAATAAACCCAATCCTTTTGTCTTGGATTGCTCTTTGGCCACTAGAACTTATTGCGATGATTTTATATCTGATGAATGCCAAACTGTCGGTGTAGATGATATATATGATTCAAATACTTTGAGGATGTTTTTATATCCCAATCCCGTAGTTGAATCACTGAAAATCAGATTTGATAATCCTGGAATTCACAAAATTACAATTAGTATTTTTAATTTACTTGGAGAGTTGAAATCGTATAAGATCGAAAAGATTGGTGAGAAGAACATCAGTGAATTGGAAGTAAATACATCGATGTTAAGGCAAGGTATTTATCTTGTTCAATTAAATGGAATCTATAAAAATAAACCAATAATTGCAAATGAATTATTTGTGGTGAAGTAATTGGCTTGGATTTTGTAGAATTATAATTTTTAGAATTAAAATAAAATATTTGATTATGGCTAGAGCAAAGAAACCAAAAGGAATAATAGGAATTTTAACAGGGGGAGGAGATGTGCCCGGATTGAACCCAGCTATTAGAGCTGTAACTATTAGAGCAATTCGTGAGGGATATTCTGTAATTGGATTGAGAAGAGGTTGGAAAGGAATAATGGAAATAGTAAGAGATAAAAAAGCAGATAATTCACTAAATTATGTAGAGCTTTCCCAAAATGTAGTTAATAAGGCAGCAAGAACCGGAGGTACTTTTTTGCATTCTTCCAGAACTAGACCATTGGCTGTAGCAAAAGTAGATGTGCCGGATCATCTCAAGGATTCTTATACCGAAGATATGAATGATCTCACTCCTGAAGTTTTAAAGAATTTGGAATGGCTTGGAATTGATTACTTAATTGCCATCGGTGGAGATGATACGCTTAGCTATGCAGAGCATTTGTATAAAAAGGGTATGAAGGTGATTGCAATTCCGAAAACAATGGATAATGATGTGCCTGGAACGGATTATTGTATAGGTTTCAGTACTTGTGTTTCCAGAACCATCAAACTAGCAAATGATTTGCGTACTTCTGCGGGTTCACATGAAAGAGTGATGGTGCTTGAAGTATTTGGACGTTATGCCGGCTATACAGCAATGCTTCCTACAATGGCAGGAGCTGCTAACAGATGCCTTATTCCTGAACATAAATTTGATCCTGAAATATTGACACAATTATTGATTGAAGACAGGAAAAGGAATCCCAGCAGTTATTCGATAGTTTTGGTTTCGGAAGGAGCTCAGTTTGCTCACGAAGAAGAAATGACGTTCCAAAGTGATGAAAGGGATGCCTATGGTCATGCAAAATTGGGTGGAATCGGAGAAAAAGTCTCTGCTGCAATAAAGGAGATTTCTCCAAAATACAATAATGGTAGAAGAGTCAATATAATCAATCAAAAACTGGGGTATCTCACGCGTACCGGTAGCCCTGATGCTATTGACAGTATTGCTCCAATGGCTTTTGGTAATATGGCTTTGGATTTGATACTCAAGGGAATTCACGGTAGATTGGTGGTTTTGAAAAATGGAAGATATGACCATGTCCCAATTGAAGTAATTTCAAAATCAAGTAAGATAGTTCAGGTGGATAAATATTATAATACAGAGAGATTAAGACCATTTTACAAAGACTTCCAAATGCTGCCATTGTTTATTATGACCAGTGATTAGAGTAAGTTTTGATTTTATTATCTTTCCATTGATTTGATTAGAATTTTTAGAACAGCAATGAAGTTATATGGAAATCATAGGAATTTGAATATTTGGCAATTAATGATAATGTCATTTTTAGGATTAATTACCTTTGGCACTTTATTGCTTAAACTGCCTTTTGTTGAGCATCAAAATGGATTGAATTGGATAGATGCTCTTTTTACTTCAACTTCAGCGGTATGTGTTACAGGATTAGTAACTGTTAAAACCTCAGGGTTTAATGTTCCTGGGCAGCTTGTTGTTTTGTTATTGATACAACTTGGAGGTATCGGTATTATGACTATGACTTCCTCGTTTATACTTGCAATACGAGGTAATATCAGATTAAAACATAGAGTACTATTCTCTCAGTTGCAGGATAATTTTTATTTACAAGACGCCAATTCCGTATTGCAAAGAATATTGGCTATAACCTTTGTTACTGAATTGATTGGGGGGTTGCTTTTGTTTTTTGGCTTTTTATGGCAGGGGCTATCGATAGATAAAGCGTTATATCAGGGGTTTTTTCATAGTATTTCCTCATTTTGCAATGCTGGATTCTCAACATATGACAATAGTCTGATAGGGATGAATGTAGTGATTAAATATACAGTATCATTGTTAATAATAATGGGTGGATTGGGTTATTTTGTGATTTATGAGTTGATGGAAAAATGCAAAAATAAGCGTAAATTCAGCCTTCATACCAAGATTGTTTTATTGACAACATCCGTATTGATTATAGTAGGGGTATTGCTTCTTGCATTATTTGAGAATGGACAAATGGATCTGAGTGATGCAATATTCCAGTCCGTAACCACTCGGACAGCGGGATTCAATACTATTGATTTGAACCAAATGCGTTTTGCCTCAATATTTTTATTAATAGTATTAATGTTTATAGGTGCATCACCAGGTTCGACAGGAGGAGGTATCAAGACAACAACTTTTTTCGTTGTTATCTATTCGATTATAAGTGTTCTAAAAGGTAAATCTGAAGTGATTGTTTTTAAAAGAAGTATCTCAAATAAATTTATTATAAAATCTTTTGCTACATCTATTTTATATTTTTTAATTATAAGTATTGGGGTTTTATTGATACTTGAAACATCTGAATTTAAATTGGAAGATGTCTTGTTTGAAGCAGTATCGGCAATGGGAACAGTTGGCCTTTCTATGGGTATTACACCGTCCTTAAACGGTTTTGGGAAAACGATTATAATATTATTAATGTTTGTTGGTAGGGTAGGACCGGCACCTTTTGCAATGGCAACATTGATCAAAACTAAGCAGATAAAAATAAAATACCCTAGGGAAGAAATTTATTAATTAAAATATTCTAAACGCATGAAAAAAGATATTGCTATTATTGGATTGGGGACATTTGGTTTTGAATTGGCTATTCAGCTTTCAAAAGCCGGGCATAGTATATTGGCCATAGATATAAATGAGAAAAAGGTTAATGCTATAAAAGATTATGTAGAAATGGCTATTGTAGTAGATATCACAGATGAAGATGTCTTGAAAAAAATTGAAATCAATAAATTTGATAAAGTTATTTTTGGTTTGAGCTCTGATTTGGAGTCTATAATATTGGCTATAACACATATGAAAAAATTAGGCGTAAAACACATCATAGGGAAGGCAAATAACAGAATTAAAAAAGAGATATTGCTTAAAATTGGTGCGGATGAAGTGAATTTACCTGAGATTGCTGCAGCGATAAATCTTGCTGAAAAAATATCTTACCCTAGTGTGTTGGACAAATTTAGGATAGACTATAATACCTCCTTAATAGAGGTGAAATTGCCGGATAAATTTGTAGGAAAATCACTAAAAGAACTAAATCTAAGGAAGAAATACGGTCTTAACGTGGTTATGCGCAAAAATAAAAAAGAGACTGAAATAATCACAAATCCTGATATTGTGTTTGACGAAAACGATGTGCTATTTATAATAGGTGATGAAAGTCGGTTCAAGGAGCTATATAAATAGTATCTGCATGAAAACGCATTGACTTTTTAATTAATTTCAGGGAGAAATGCAGAATTATTATAAATACAGAATAATATTTGCTATATTTTATTGGTATTCTATTTTCTTTATTATTTTTGGACAAAATAGTAAATGGTGCTATTGTGATACCCGAAATGACCGGTTTTGTTGTATGCGAAATGGTTTGATTTGGGCTTTTATTGGATATTTAAAAACTTAGAAAATGAAAAAACATAATTTTTTTGCCGGACCATCGATATTGCCGGATGTAGTTTATGAAAAGACTAAAGAGGCTATTGATGATTTATATGGAAGTGGAGTCTCACTTATGAGTATCTCTCATAGAAGCAAGGAGTTTCAATCTGTAATGGATGAAGCGCAAGAACTTTTTAAAGAATTATTAGGGATTCCGGAAGGTTATCATGTTTTGTTTTTGGGTGGAGGAGCAAGCTCACAATTCTATATGATACCATATAATTTGCTCCAAACCAAAGCTTCGTATTTAAATACAGGCACATGGTCCAACAAAGCTATTAAAGAAGCAAAATTGTTTGGTGAGACCATAGAAGTAGCTTCATCTGCGGACAAGAAATTTAACTATATTCCAAAAGGGTTTGATGTACCAAAAGATATAGATTATATGCACATTACTACTAATAATACTATCGCGGGAACAGAGATAAAGGAAGATTTTGATTTTGGTGTTCCTTTGGTTGCAGATATGTCTTCCGATATATTATCTAGACCAGTAGATGTGTCAAAGTATTCTGTAATCTATGGCGGAGCTCAGAAGAATCTTGGTCCAGCCGGAGTTACTTTTGTTATAGTCAAAGAAGATATATTGGGGAAAGTGGATAGAGCTATACCTACAATGATAGATTATCGTACTCATATAGCCAAAGGTTCAATGTTTAATACTCCTCCGGTTTTGCCGATATTTTCAACTCTTCAAACACTCAAGTGGCTAAAAGGGCTTGGTGGAGTGGAAGCTATGCAAAAAATTAATGCAGAAAAAGCAACATTGCTTTATGATGAAATAGATAGAAATAAATTGTTTAAACCGGGTGTAGCAAATCCTGAGGATAGGTCTTTGATGAATATTACTTTTGTGATGAATGATGAGTACAAGGACTTGGATACCGGATTCTTAACTTTGGCAGCGGAAAGAAATATCGTAGGTATAAAAGGACATAGGTCAGTAGGTGGTTTTAGAGCCAGTACCTATAATGCATTGCCTAAGGCTAGTGTTGAAGCACTAGTAAAAGCTATGCAAGACTATGAGAAAAATATGTAAATAATTTAATAAATATAATTATAAAAATAAATAATAATGAAAATACTAGTAGCGACAGTTAAACCCTTTGCTCCTGCGGCAATAAACAAAATAAAATCGATAGTGGAAGACAAGGGATATGAGTTCTTGCTTTTGGAAAAATATGAGACAAATGACCAATTGCTTGATGCAGTTAAAGATGTCGATGCATTGATAGTAAGAAGTGATAAGATAACAAATGAGGTTCTCAATGCTGCCAATAATCTTAAAATAGTAGTAAGAGCAGGTGCAGGATATGACAATGTCGATTTGGATTCTGCTAGAGCAAAAGATGTAGTGGTAATGAATACTCCAGGACAGAATTCCAATGCTGTATCGGAATTAGCCCTAGGTATGATGGTTTATCTTGCTAGAAATAAGTTTCAAGCGAAAGCTGGAACAGAATTAAAAGATAAAAAAATAGGCATTCATGCTTATGGCAATGTAGGCCAAAATGTAGCCAGAATAGCCAAAGGTTTTGGAATGGATGTATTTGCTTATGATCCTTTTGTAGCAAACGAAAGTATAGAGGATGATGGGGTAGGAGCTATAGACACAGTAGAAGAACTTTATGGTTCTTGTGATTATATTTCACTACATATTCCGGCAAATAAGCACACCATTAATTCAATCAATTACGATTTGTTGAAGAATTTACCCAAGGGAGGTACATTGGTAAATACAGCTAGAAAAGAGGTGATAGATGAAGAAGGATTGCTCAAATTGATGGCAGAAAGAGATGATATAAAATATATCTCTGACATTCCGCCCGATAGAAGAGAAGATTTTGAGCGCAAATTTAAAGATAGAGTATTTTTTACTCCAAAGAAGATGGGAGCTCAAACAATGGAAGCAAATATCAATGCAGGTGTAGCAGCAGCAAAGCAGATTATAAGATTTTTGGAAGAAGGAGATATTACGTTTAAGGTTAATTAGTGGTTGTGAGGAAAGGTTGGTAATCCAGAGGCGTATCTAATTGATTTTGATATTAAATATCTGATATTTATGGAATTTGGCTGCTTGCCTTTTAACCTCATCCCCCGACCCCTTCCCCTTTTAATTGGTTATCGTTTTTATTGCAAATATAATTTTAAAAGGAGAAGGGGGAGAGCGAGGGCGCTTAGTTTTTATGAGTGATTTTTAATCTATATTTAGGGTGTTTTACATTTTTTCAGTGTAGGTTTTTATATTTTCTAAAAGTATTTATATCGGTAAAGCTTATTGTATGTCATATACATCCAATAGGATTTTACTAACGACCAGTCGCTATATTCCCTCTCCTTTTCCGATGTTTTCAAAAGATAGAGTAATGGTTTTGAAAAGGAGAGGGCAAGGGTGAGGATAAAGGAACAATCTGAGCCAAAGGTTTCCAATCTTTTGGCTAAAAGAAGTCTCTAAAGTAGTTAACTTTTTCCAAGACTCACTAACCCCTAGGAATCTTAATAAAATACGTATTATTTTTTACCGTGAGTTTATAAGACCTTAACCAAGGATTATATATCTTCAATGTGCGGTATGTAATGCCATGTTGATGAGCAAAATCACCTAGATTGGCTATGGATTTTGTTATTTTTACCGTAAAATAATTTTTCAACGGTGGATATTTTTCGTTTTCATCGATATAGAATCCGTAATCATTTGGATTTGAAATAATCTCTTTCAAGGCCGTGATTCGGTAGAGGTATCGCATTGTCTCTTGATTGAGGTTGAGGTTAAAGTAATTATTTTCTTTTTCTCTTGATATTGCCTGGGAGTATTTTCTGGCACCCAGGTTATATGCTGCTGCAGCTGAAGTCCAAGAGCCATATTTGGATTTAAGATTATTAAGATATCTGCAAGCAGCCTTTGTCGATTTCTCGATATCATACCGTTCATCTACTTCGTCATATATTTCAAGACCGTTTTCTTTTCCCACAGATTTCATGAATTGCCAATAGCCCGAAGCTCCTGCGGGCGATACAACGTTTCTCAGTCCGCTTTCGGCAACAGCTAAGTATTTGAAATCATCAGGAATATGATTTTTCTTCAATATTTTTTCGATAACCGGGAAAAACCTGTTAGCCAATTTTATATTTTGTATTGTAGAAGAATGGTAATATGAATTCACCATCAATTCTCTATCCAATCTTTCCCAAATGTCATTATCCTCAATAGGTATTCTCTCACCGGCAAAAGTATAGCTTTTCTTCTTGATAGGTGCTTTTACTACTTGGGGTAAAGGTTCAATAATAGACTTCAGATTAATAGTGTCAACTGTTTTGGTACTTGCGATTAATAATACAAGAAGGAGTGTGGCCATTGAGCTTAATATTGCTATTTTTATATTTTTCATTTTTCTGATTTTATTTAGTGAATGTTTTCTTACATTCTCTAATTAGCTAACGATGTTTACCTGAAAAATATTACTCTTCTTCTAAAACTCCAACCGTATTATCTTGTTTTTCAAAATCTTTTAGTCCCGGTAAATCTTTCATATTTTTCATTCCGAAATAATCCATGAATTTTTTTGATGTCTGATAAATCAATGCTCTTCCCGGACCATTATCTCTCCCTTGGATTTCTATCAATCCTTTGTCAAGTAGCTTTTGGACAGTATAATCACAATTTACTCCTCTTATCTGTTCCATTTCAGGTTTGGAAATTGGCTGTTTATATGCTACAATAGCAAGAGTTTCCAAAGCTGCTTTGGATAGTCTTTTTGTAGTTAGCGCTTTAAGATATTCGCCGACTATTTTGTGGTAAGCTCCTTTTGTCATAAAAGAAAATCCATTGGATATCTGGATTATCTCAAAACTGTATTCATCAGACTTGTATTTATCTATTAATTCCTCAATAACTTTATCCAATTCGTCGCGTTTCAATACGGTTTCAAATGATTTATTGACGATATACTCTATTTCGTCTTTGGAAATAGAATTTTCAGAAGCAAAAATCAAACTTTCTATATATCGATGAAGCTTTGTCACTATCTATTTTTTTTATGTAGTGCAAATATAAAGAAAAGACATTGCATTACAATTCTTTATTAAATCTTTCTTCTATTTTATTTAAAAAATCAAATAAATACGCGTTCATTCGATATGTATCAAAAGCCTTCAAATCATTTTTGTTCTGAATAAATTTTTCAGTTTTATCAAATTTTAATTCTTTATGATTGTTTTTAATCATTGCTTCTATTGCTTCCGGCGTAAATTCTAAATGACACATAAAACCATATACTTTTTCACTGTATCTGATTATTTGTCTTGGACACCCTTTACTTGAAGCTAAAATCGTGGAGTTTTCTGCTAATCCGGGCATATCAGAATGCCAATGCCCGACCTTTATTTTTTGAGGAAATACTCTTGTCAAAGAATCTTCTCTTGCTTTTGATGTGAATTCTATTTCAAAAAACCCTATTTCTCTATAAGGGCTCTTCTCTGTTTTTGCTCCATAGGATTCTGAGATAAGTTGTGCGCCCAAGCACACGCCCAGGACATATTTACCATTTTCGATTGTTTGTTTAATGAATTCTATTTCTTTTTTGCCGTCAAAATAAGAGCATTCTTCTGGACTTGTGCTTGGAGATTGAGGACCACCCATAATTATTAAAAAATCAAAATCAATGTCATTAGGTGTTTTTTCTCCTAAATAAAATCGTGTATATGACAGATTGTGTTCTTGCTTTATAGCCCAAGTTGCGATAGCTGCCGGTTGTTCATATTCTTCGTGTATCAAAAAATGTATTCTCATTTTTATTTTTTAAAAATAATTAAGCTTAACTTAGGGGTTTTAATGTGAGTTTAACCATTTAACAAAGATATGATTATTATCTCG
The DNA here is from genome assembly GCA_027011385.1 of Saprospiraceae bacterium. Lineage (GTDB taxonomy): Bacteria > Bacteroidota > Bacteroidia > Chitinophagales > Saprospiraceae > JADJGA01. Next base: position 18,365 of record JALVAD010000320.1, read on the forward strand.
AATAGAATTATTGTTAAGATTATTACTTTTAATTTTGCTAGAGCAATAACCATATTCCCTTTTGTTTTTGTGTCGGATAAAAGGTCAAAAGAGGATAAGGTCTTGATAAATCACGAAATGATTCATATTAGACAGCAAATCGAAATGTTGATAATTCCGTTTTATATTTGGTATTTATTAGAGTTTCTTTTCAGATTGATTCAATATGGCACAAGGTATGATGCATATGTAAATATCTCCTTTGAAAAAGAAGCTTATGTTAATGAGTCCAATCTTGATTACAATAAATCTAAAAAGTTTTTGTCTTTTCTTAAATACATTTAGTGATTTTTGTCGTTGTAAATATATTGGGGGGACTTATGCCTTGTAGTATGCTTGGTTTATTAAGTTTCTTTATTATATTTGGCAAATTATTTGATTTTCTATTAAAAATTTTAACATGATAAAAAAAGCATTTTTAACTCTATTTGTTTCTTTATTTCTATTCAATTATTCATTTGGTCAAACTCCAAAAAAATCTTTGACAAAAGGTATCACTTGGGAACAAATGATGTCTAATCCAAATTATAGCTTACAAGATGTTCAGAAGAAATTCTACGAAAAATGGGCTAATTTGGGTTATGTGAAAGAGGATGGATACAAACTTTTTAAAAGATGGGAATATTGGATGGAGGCAATAGTCGATAAAAATGGTTTTTTTGATTATAAAAAAGTGGCCAGTGAATATGTTCGTTACAAACAAGATTTAGATAGGAATATTTATCGTTCAAATGAGGCTAATTGGGAACAACTTGGACCATTTGGCTTTGTTTCTAATTATGGTATTGGTCGTATTAATGTAGTAGGCTTTGATCCTAACGATGTCAATACTCTTTGGCTTGGAGCTCCCGCAGGAGGATTGTGGAAGTCCACAGATGCGGGAAAATCTTGGACGCCTATTAGTGATGATTATCGTATGATGGGAATTTCAGATATTGAAGTGGATTATGGTAACTCAGATATAGTTTATGTTGCTACCGGTGATAGGGAAGCAGGAGATACATATACGTATGGAGTATTCAAATCTACAGATGGAGGAAAAACCTGGGATGATACAAATTTTCCATATGCATATCGTATTACTGAACTATTGATTAATCCTGAAGATGGAAATCAGTTATATGCTGCGACTAGTTCAGGTATTTATAAAACTGTTGATGGAGGAATCAATTGGACTCAAATATTATCTGATGGGAATATTAAACAAATGATATTTAAGCCTAGAGATTTTAATGTGTTATATGCAACCAATACAGTCTCAGGAGATGAAAAATTAACTTTTTTTAGATCAGAGAATGGAGGAGATAGTTTCAAGAAATTAAAGATTAGCAGTATGTCATCTGATGTGACGAGAGCTGCAATTGCGGTTACAGAATCAAATCCTGATCTTGTGTTTTTATCTGCTGCTATAAATAAAAGTGGTTGGGATGGGCAAGACTTTGAAGGATTGTACAAGTCCACAGATAGTGGGAATTCATTTAATAAAGTACAAATGGATACACCTCCTGAATTAGGATCACAGTCGTGGTATGACTGGACATTTACCGTTTCTCCTGATAATCCGGACGAATTATTTGCAGGAGGAGTAAGGTTATATAGATCAATTAATGGAGGTAGAACTTGGGCTCAATCCGTTAACTGGTCTAACCCCAATAATAATGATCATTTTCATGTAGACCATCATTTTATTGGTTTTCAGCCCGGTACTCTTAATTTATTTGTAGGTTGTGATGGAGGTGTTTATAAATCAAATAACAAGGGAAAGTATTGGGAAGCTCTAAATGATAATTTGTCAATAACTCAATATTATAAAATGGGAGTATCTACAACAGTAGAGCACTTAATCATTGCCGGATCTCAGGATAATGGCTCACATTTATTGAAAGATAACGATTGGAAAAGAGTAATGGGCGGTGACGGGATGGATTGTGGAATTGATCCGAAAAATCCTAATATTATTTATGCTAGTTATCAACTTGGCAATATAAGAAAATCTATAAATAGGGGCAATAATTTTCATGACATGATTAATGGTAATATTACAGGTGAAAAGGGTTCGTGGGTAACACCATTAGCTATTAATCCTCAAAATCCGGACATTCTATATGCAGGTTTTGAAAGTGTGTGGAAGTCTGTGGATAAGGGTGAAAATTGGGATAAGGTCTCTGGGATACTTGAAGATGGAGAAACGATTAAAGTTGTTGAAATCTCTCCGTTTAATACCAGCATAATTTATGCCAGTACAAGACAGAATTTATTTAAATCGATAGATGGAGGTTCTAGCTGGACTGAAATAAAAAATCCAAATGGTGATTTTATCAGAGATATTAAAGCTAGTCCCAAAAAACAAGAATTGGTATATGTCGTGTCTAGAAGTAATATCTATAAAAGTTTGGATGGTGGTTCAACTTGGGAAAAAATAAACGGAACATTACCGAGTGTGCCATTGACCTCAATCGCTATTCAAAACAATAGTTTAGAAAGTATTTATCTAGGTACTTTTATAGGTGTGTTTTATACCGATAATGCTATGACCGATTGGATTCCATACAATGATGGATTGCCTCCGGTCAGAATAGGCGAATTGGAAATTAATTCTCAATTTGGCAAGCTGATGGCAGCTAGTTTCGGTAGAGGGATGTGGGAAACAACTCTATATGATTTTAATCCAAATTTGCCTTATTGTACAACGATTACTTCTCCTGAGAATAATAGCAGAATAGTAAGTAAAAGTGTTTTATTCAAATGGGATGTAGCACAGAAAGCTGAAGGATATATTATCAATATAGGAACTGAAATCGGTGCAAATGATCTAATTGATAGTCTGGATGTAGGAAATGTATTGCAATATACTTGGGGTAATATACAGTATGAAGGTAGAGTTTATGTCTCTGTTACTCCTTATAATAGTTTTGGGCAAGCTCATAACTGTATTGATAATAGTTATCTGTTAGGTTGTGCATATGATGATAAAGCCGCATTGATTAAGTTTTATAAATCAACAGGAGGAGATAATTGGACAGTTAAATGGGATACTACGGATTGCGACCTATCCACTTGGTATGGAGTCATGCTTGATGAGAATGGAAGAGTTAGCGGTCTTGATTTTGATGGTGTTTTTGATAATCAAAATTCTTATTCAACGATTGGAAATAATTTGGTTGGAATTATTGATAGCTCAATTGGTGATTTGGAATTCCTGAAAAATCTATATTTAGCTGGTAATTCATTAACAGGCGAAATCCCTAACAGTATCTCAAAATTAACGGGCTTGAAGGAAGTTAATTTGGCAGCTAATGACTTTGAAGGAGCATTCCCTCTTTCTTTAACTAAGCTAAAATTGAAGTTTCTTGATATCAGCAACAATAGTTTTACTGGAGAAATAGCCAGCAATTTAAAAAATTGGAAAAATATGGAGAAGTTTAATGCCTCTCATAATGATTTTTCGGGGACTATTCCTTCATCTCTAGGTGCTTTGAAGTCAGCTTGGACGATTAATTTGTCAGCCAATAATTTAACAGGTAAGATTCCTTATCAGATTTATTTTATGAAAAATTTGTATGTATTTAATGTTTCGGATAATAAGCTCTCAGGGAAAATATCTAAAAGGTTTGCAAAAATGCAAAGCCTGTCTTTTTTGTATCTAAATGATAATGATTTTGAGGGGAGTATTCCCAAAGAATTTGGTGATAAAACATGGAATATACTGTATTTGCAAAATAATAGTTTATCAGGGTGTTTTGATGAAAATTTAAAACAACTGTGCTCGCAATCGGGTGTAATTAATTTTAAAGGAAATTCAGGATTACCGAATAATGGAAATCTAAGTTTGTTTTGCGGCGAGGATATTGGTAATTGTGCTAAATTTCCAGGTTGTGTGGGAGGTTTTGCTTTATTGACAGGAGAAGTAGCTGACTCGTTGCCATATAATTCATCGATTCATTGGCAAATAGCTGAGGGAGCGGAAAAATACATTGTGTCAATCGGAACAGAAAGTAAAGGAACGGATATTGCCAATAGTGTTGATGTTGGCAATTCCAATAGTTATGACGCAGGTGAATTACCTATTGGAAAAAGAATTTATGTCAATATCACACCCTACAATAAGTATGGAAAAACCTTGGATTGTGAAGAGCTGAGTTTTGTTGCAGTGGAATCATCATCTGTGTTTGAAGATGATACCATTGGCTTGGGAACGTTCTTGGATATTTATCCTATACCGGCAAAAGATTTTATTTCTATAAATAAAAAATCAAATCAATTAGGAGATATATCTTTTAGTATTCTTGATATTCATGGTGAAACTGTGGTGAATGAATTAATTTATAAGAAGGAAAAGGATAAAAAAATAAGCCTTAAATCACTACCAAAAGGTATGTATATTATTAAAATGACAATTAAGCATAAAGAGTATTATAAAAAGCTTATTGTTCAATAAAGCTTGATGAAAATAATGCGGGTATTAATTGCGCCGGATAAATTTAAAGATTCACTTTCAGCTGAAGAGGTATGTGATGCTATAAATACAGGGATAAAGAAGCTAGATCCATCCATTAAAACAGACTTGCATCCATTGGCAGATGGAGGTGAAGGGTCTTTGAGAGTAATTGAAAAGCATTTGGTATACAACAGAATTTCAGGGGAAACCAAAGATTCGATCGGTAGAAATGTCACCGCTGATTACTTATTAAGAGGGGATATAGCTTATTTGGAATTAGCACAAGTAAATGGTTTGGAAAGTCTAAATGAAAGTGAGAGAAATCCTTTGTTCACAAGCAGCTTTGGGACAGGCAAATTGATACTTGATGCTATTAAGAGAGGAGCGAAAACTATTAATTTATTTCTGGGAGGAAGTTCTACTAATGATGCTGCAATTGGCTTGATGAATGCTTTAGGTGTAAAGTTTATCGATGCTAAAGGACATTCGCTTGAGCCAATTGGAAAAAATTTAACTCTAGTATCGAAAATAGATATGAGCGATTTGCGCTTTAATCCGGATCTTATTAGTTTTAATGTCTTTAGTGATGTAGAAAACCCTTTGTATGGTAAGAATGGAGCAGCTTATGCGTTTGCTGGTCAAAAAGGTGCTTCTCGTGAGGAGATTGTCAGTTTAAATAATGGATTGTTCAATTTTTCAAAAATAGTGAATGATAGTTTTGGTATTGATATTTCCAAAGTAAAGGGAGGAGGAGCTGCCGGAGGTATTGCCGCTGGAATGTTTGGTCTGCTTAATGCGACTATCAAGAGTGGAATTGATGAAATTATCAGAATTACCGGTTTGGATCAAAAAATGAAAGATTTTGATATAATAATTACAGGAGAAGGAAGGCTTGATTTTAGTAGTTTCTCCGGAAAAGTTGTAGGCAAAGTTATTGAATTGGCGGAAATGAACAATAAAAAGGTTTTAGTCCTAGTTGGAGAAAACTTGCTTGACAAGTCTTATGTGTTAAGCAGCAATGTTATAAATGTGGATTCTATTATGAGTTACTCAACTACTAAAAAAGAAGCTATTAGTAATGCTTCCGACTATTTGGAGGAAATGGTTTCTAAAAATATAAGCAAAATCAGAATGAGTTTAAATTAAGGATCATTTTGTTTTAATAGTGCATCATATTTTTTTAGTAATTTGAAAATAATTAAATTTGTTTTAAATAAAAATTAAATATTATGGCAAGATCAGCAGAAGATATATTAAAGGAAGCTATTCTATTGGAGACAAAAGGTAAGATGTTTTATAAAAGCGTTTCTGAAAAATGCGATAGCCCATCAGCAAAAAAAATATTTGAGATGATGGCTAAAGAAGAAGATGAGCACATAAGGTTTTTAAAAGAACAGTTTCTCAACTACACTCAAAAACACAGTTTTTTTAAACCGGAAATGCCTCATGAAGACCCTGAAGAAACAGTAGTTTTGAAAGTTTTAACAGAAAAAATCAAAAAGGAAATCAATGCTGCAAGTTTTGAAGCAGCCGCTATTTCATCTGCGATTGATTTTGAAATGAATGCAGTGAAATTGTATAAGTCTAGAGCAAAAGAAGCAACAGATCCAAATGAGAAGAAACTTTATTCTATTTTAGCTGCATGGGAAGGAGAGCATTCTAAAATGCTCGTTGAACTAAATGATTATCTGAAAGAAGATATCTGGAACGATCACAATTTTTGGGCATTTTAGTGTATTTGCCCTCTTGCAAGCGTTATTTGAAAAGTTTACCCTGATGAATGTTTATTTCGGGGACTTCTTTTATTAATTTCGGGTTACTGTTTCTGGTATTATTTATTTTTGATGAAACAGGGTATGCATACATCAATTCAGATGGGTATGGTTTTAATAGTTCTAGTGCTTCATCTGTTTTAATTCCTTTATCAATCCATAGTTTTTCTTCATCTTCAAATAAGATTGCAGGCATTCTGTTATGAATCTTTTTTACAAGATTATTTGCTTGTACAGTGATAATGGTGAAAGTTTCGATAATCTGATTTTCCCCTGTTGTCCATATATCCCACAATCCTGCAACAGAGAATATATCTTTATCAGTACGAATAATTCTGAAAGGTTTTTTTAAAGAACCTTGTTTTTGCCACTCATAAAAACCATCAAGAGGGATAATGCATCTTCTGCTCTTCAAAGAGCCTTTGAATGCAATTTTTGTAAGTAGAGTTTCTGCTCTTGCATTGATTAATTTATTAGCGATTTTAACATCTTTAGCCCAATATGGAATCAAGCCCCATCTGAAAATATTAAAGTGTGACAGGTCCTTATTCGTTATTACAGGTAAATATTGCATTGGAGCAATATTATAATTGGGTATTGGATTGTATCTCTCGATATCTTCTGAATAGAATTTTGCATCAAATCTTTCCTCCAGTTCCTTTTGATTCTTGGTCAAACTCGCTCTTCCGCACATTCCACTTATTATTTTTTTCTATGCACATAGCAGTCTATTCCACTTCTCTTGAGTATAGTGACTGCTTCATTTGCTTCCTTTCTAGAGGAAAATCTACCGGCTAAAACTGAATAATATTGCGATAAATCAAAATTTACAATCTCTGAGTTATAGCCAAGATTGTATAGCTTTTGTTTCATTTTATTAGCATTAGCTTTAACCAAATAACTACCTGCTACGACCAAATATTTACCACCTGTTGAAGCTTTATGTCTTTTTGTAGTTGAAGATTTGTTGGGAGCAGCTTTTTTAATAACAGTTTCTTTTTGTTTTTTACTTTCTTTTACCTCACCTGAATAATCCACATAATCATCTACATCTTCTTTAGTAGATGAACTTGACTCCTCATTTTGATTGCCGGATTTTGTGTTATCGGATTTAGCTTGTTCTTCTCCAAAAATATCCTCTTCCATATCAACCTCGCTATCCCCAGTTCCTTGATTATCGATTTGGATTAGCTCTTCGGTATTTTCATTATCCTTGCTACCATTACAGCCTTTTGAAATATCACTTATCCAATATATCAATAAAAAGATAATAGCTGCTATTCCTAATATTTTTAGTATCCTTTCCATTGTAAAATATTTATAT
>JALVAD010000321.1 GCA_027011385.1 Saprospiraceae bacterium
ATCTTAGATATAGTAATTAGTAGCTAAATTTAGGTATTTCAATAGCTCAAATTTATTAAAATGAAATAAGAAACTACGATCCTATGGCAAAAATTTTAATAGTTGATGATGATAGAAGCATTAGAAACACACTCAAAAACATCTTGGAATTTGAAAAATATCAAGTGGATGAAGCGGGTGATGGATTTGAATGCTTGATTAAAATCAAAAGAAACGATTATGATGTAATAATCCTCGATATTAAAATGCCAAAGATGGATGGCATGGAAACGCTTGAGAGGATTCAAAATTTAAATCCGGATGTTCCTGTAGTGATGATTTCAGGACACGGTACTATAGATACAGCAGTAGAGGCAGTAAAAAAAGGCGCTTATGACTTTATCCAAAAACCACCTGATTTGAATAGATTATTGATTACATTGAGAAATGCACAAGATAGGTCTACTTTGATCACTGAGAAAAAAGTATTACAAAAAAGAATAAAAAGTGTTCAGCCTACTACCATCATAGGAAAATCAAAAATAATTAAGGAGTTGTTTAATACAATCGAAAGAGTAGCTCCGACAGAAGCAAGAATTCTTGTGATGGGTGAAAATGGAACAGGGAAAGAATTGGTAGCACGAAATATTCACCAAAAGAGTAATCGAAAAGACAAACCTATTATTGAAGTAAACTGTGCAGCTATACCATCTGAACTCATAGAAAGTGAATTATTCGGACATGAAAAAGGATCTTTTACATCAGCAGTAAAACAAAGGATTGGAAAATTCGAGTTGGCTAATGGAGGTACATTATTTCTTGATGAGGTTGGAGATATGAGTTTATCGGCTCAAGCAAAAGTTCTTAGAGCTCTACAAGAAAATAGAATAACACGCGTAGGAGGCGAGAAAGAAATAAAAGTAAATGTCAGGGTTATTGCAGCGACTAACAAGGATTTAAAAGCTCAAATAAGAAAAGGAAAATTCCGAGAAGACTTATACCATAGACTTGCAGTAATAATAATAAATGTTCCAAGACTAAACCAGAGGATAGAAGATATCCCTCTATTGGTAGATCATTTCTCAACAATGATTTGTAAGGAGTATAATATCGCAAAAAAAGATTTTACGGCTGGGGCGATCAAAGAGCTTCAAGAGTTACAATGGACAGGAAACATTAGGGAATTGAGAAATGTGGTTGAAAGACTTATAATCCTAAGCGAAAACTCGGTAAGTAAAACAGATGTTCAAAAAAATGTTTTTAACCCTAAAAAGGATATTAATGAATTGGACAAGTTATTTGACAAATTCAATACATATGATGAGTTAAAACAATTTATCGATGACAAATTCGCTTCTTATAAGGAAAAAGCAATATTTGACAATTAGTATTTTTTGTAATAACCATTAATAGTGAAGTTATAATTGAATAAATTATGCTCTATTTAAAAAACCAGCTATTTTATTAACTCTATATGCTTTCTTTTCCGTATCTTCGCACTCTTTTCTCAAAAGTTTTTTAGCTTTTTTAGAAAAAAGAATTGCTTATATATTCCTGTATATGGAACTATGTAAGATGAAATTTTAATTAAAAAATAATATAGGATATGACGAAAGATGCATTAATACGTAAGGAACGAAGACAATGGAAATCAATTAAGGGCGAAAACTCTTGGACTATGTTCAAAGTAATGTCTGAATTTGTTGATGGATTTGAGACGATGAACAAAGTAGGCCCCAGTATAACAATTTTTGGTTCAGCAAGAACAAATGTAAAGAACAAATACTACAATCTTGGTAAAACCATTGCTAATAAACTAGTTAATGAGGGGTTTGGAATAATTTCAGGTGGAGGTCCCGGCATAATGGAGGCTGCTAATAAAGGAGCTACTGAAAAGGGAGGAGCATCCATTGGATTAAATATTGATTTACCTTTTGAACAAGAATCAAATCCTTATATCGATTCTGATAAATTAATTGACTTTAAATACTTTTTTGTTCGTAAAGTAATGTTTGTAAAGTATTCTCAGGCGTTTGTTGTGATGCCTGGAGGTTTTGGTACTTTGGATGAATTATTTGAAGTATTAACACTAATTCAAACAAAAAAAATCACAAGAGTTCCTGTCGTATTAGTAGGAACTGAATTTTGGGGAGGACTTAAAGATTGGATTATTAATACAATGCTCCAGAAAGAAAACAATATTAGCCCTCAAGATTTGGATTTAATTCCAATTTTTGATGACGCCGATGAAGTAGTTAAATATATTTCTGACTTCTATTCCGGAGAAGGTGAAACAGAACTTAAACCAAACTACGAATTATAAATCATTAAACTTTTTCCGAACTTCTTTGTTAGGGTTCTTATATGCTTATTTGTAATTAATCTAATTATCGATAATGTCTCAGCAATTAGATTTTACTTTAAGAT
>JALVAD010000322.1 GCA_027011385.1 Saprospiraceae bacterium
ATTATTATATCTGTAAAGAATTTTCAAGATTCTTTTTTTTACCAAAAATAAAGCACAATAGTTAATAGAATAATAGGGATATAAAAGATTTCCACTAATAAGAGATATACAATCGTTTTTATTCCAAAATATTTCATCGCTTTATACTTAGCAAACATTACAGCAATTATACCTCCGAGGAAAAGGAGCCAAGCAAAATTTTCGGTAGTATCTCCATTGTGCCAAGTCTTTTTTACAAAGTCTAAGAAATAAACTATAAAAAAGGGATAAAGAATATAAACGACTGTTTTAATAAGAATGTAAACCAAATTGTGGGCGGTCTTTACATAGCAACTGAATTCAACAAAGTCGGTAATAATTGGGATTAAGAAAATTAAAAATAGCCCTAATAAGATTTCCATATAATTTGTGTTTATTTGGTTTAATTTAGACTTCGATTACCATAAAGCAATAAGTAATGCAAATAAGATATAAGGAAAATACAGTATCTCAACTAATAATAACCATAACGGATTATTAATTCCGAAGAATCTAAGGGCTTTGTATTTTGCTATAAGCAGTGATGCCACACCTCCTACTAAAAGAACCCAAGCTGTATTTTCAGCAATTTGATAATTGAAATTATTCCTGATAAGTTTGAGAAAGAGTACTATAAATATTAGATAGGCGATATAAATAGTTAATTTGAAGGAAGTATAGAAAAGCTTATCATGTAGGTGTATTAGCCCCTTAAAAAGTCGGACAGAATTATAGTTAGAAATCTGTAACTTTGTACCACTATGACAAACAAAAGAACATTTAGTAAAGAAGAAAAGCTTCAAGTTTTGAAAGAAGCAGAAGAAAAAGGAGTAAAAATCACCTTAGAGAAACATGGTATTTATCCAGCAACTTATTACTCATGGAAGAATAAGTATGAAGAAATGGGAGAGATGGGTTTTCGACATGGTATTACCCCAGCTCATATCAAAGAAATAAAAAGATTGGAGAAAGAGAATGCTCTGCTTAAAAAGTTATTAGCCGAGAAAGAAATGGAAGGACATCTAAAAGATGAAATGATAAAAAAGAAGTATGCCTGGGCGAGAAAAAAGAATTAGCCATTAAATATAGTGGTCTTGGATTGAAGCGAGATAGAGCATTGTCTATTCTTAAAATTACAAAGCATCAATTTTATTACCAACCCAAGAGTACTCGACCAGGCAGAAAACCTTCACAAATAACCAAGCGGATTGTATCGGGGGAAATAATCACTGAAACAAATGAGCAGGTAGTAGACCAAATAGTAAATCTACAATTGGATCCAGATACAAATTATGGATACCGCAAGATGTATTTTGCCCTAATGATATTAGGATATTTTATAAACCATAAGAAAGTATATCGTTTAATGAAAGAGCATAGATTATTGAAAACTAAACATAAAAGAGTGTCTAAAAACTACGCTCAATTCCGTATTGTTAGCCCCAAAGCTCCACTTGAAGTCTTAGAAATGGACATAAAATATGTATGGATTACCGAAGCGCGAAGGCACTGTTATATTCTAAGTATCATCGACACTTTTACACGATTTATTCTGCACTGGCAAGTTGGTTTTACGATGAAGGCCGTGCAAGTAAAGAGCGCATGGGAAGAGGTTATTGTTAATCATTTGCAAGAGCATGACCAACTTAAAAAAGGAATCCATATTGAAGTAAGAAATGATAATGGGCCTCAGTTTGGGGCGAAGATTATTCAAAACTTTTTTAAGGAGAACTATCTGAATCAAGTTTTTACTCATCCTTACACACCACAAGAAAATGGGCATATTGAGAGCTTTCATTCTATTCTTTCAAGATCAATTGAACAGGAGGTTTACTGGGACTTAAATCAACTCGAAAACCGCTTATACTCGTTCTATTATAAGTACAATTATAAACGACTACATGCTTCAATAGCAAATTTATCACCTGCTTTGTTTTGGGAATTATGGAACCAAGGCAAGATAACATCAAAGCTGCTTAAAAACAGAACACTGAAATTTAAGCTCACCATTCCATACCAACAGCTACCGGATATAGTGAGTCATCAGGGAGTTCCTTGCTTAAATTATGTGCCGCTCGATGCGGCATATAATTTACCAAAAGAAATGCACGGGCCCGTAACACTTCAACAACCACCGGCACAAAGGTCGCCATCGGTCGTTCCTTGCTGATACAATATTATGTAATTTATGCTTGAAAATGATGTATATTTGAATCGAAATTAAAATAGTCCTATTAATAGGGGGCTAGACCAGTATTTTTCAAAATTACAATTTTAATTCACTATTGTCCGATAAAATTTCAAAAATAAAATAGATTTGCCTCTTTTATATTATTTTTATCGAATACTGATGATTTTATTCATAGTCAAAAGCAATT
>JALVAD010000323.1 GCA_027011385.1 Saprospiraceae bacterium
ATAATAGTGTTTTCCTTAAGTATCGGACCAATTAATTGATGAGAACTCATTGTTTTTTTGAAACTATTAGGATCAAAATAACTATCCGGCACAATTTCTATTGTAAAATCTGTTAAAGGATATTCGGATTCATTTTTAAACATTAAAGCAAATTCAAACTGCTCTTCATCAGTTCCAAATACATGATAGTATCCCAGCCCTCTTGGGATTTCAAATATTCTGTTTTTTGAACTAAAATCCCTGATTTCCATACAACTTGAAGATCTCCATGGATCTGTATTTGAACCAATGAACATTCTTTTAAATCCCTTTGAAAAATTACCATTTGACTGACTACCGCAACCTTCAATTGATATTACTTCTCTGGAATTTAACGGGTTTTCTTTATTTTCTTCTGCTATTAGAGAAATAGTATTTCCCATAGGTGCATATTGGTAATTTACAGATTCATTATGTTTTAATAATATTGACCCTGATTCAAATTCAAAACCATTATTAAATAAGGAATAGTTGGTTTGCTCTGCCATATCTGCTCCAATATTTCTAATCTCAATATTCAAATTATCCCCATTACAATTGGAAATCAATTCAAGGTTAGATCCGGTATAGTTATTTATATCATCATTACAACTCAGCTTTGGAAATACTTCAACTTCAAAACAATTGACAGAAAACAAATCAAGATCACATGGGACATAAAAATCTATTTCAATCATTTTTGATTCCTTTCCATCAAGAGAATTCAAATCGAATATTAATTGATTATCAATAGATTCAAACCCGTATGACGAACTCACCGTACTTAAATCCTTATTGTATTTTAATATTACCTTGGGATTATCAATTTTGATATTGCTATTATTTCTACACTCTATATAAATTTTGTTTGTTTCGCATCTTATCAATTCTCCTTGATTTATATCGACACTTATATCCTGACAGTCTTTATATTTGAGTAAATACCTGATATTAACTACTTCTCCTTTATAAGTGATATCGAATGTATTTTGCTCAGAACAAAATTGAAGATTATCATCTATTCTACAATGTATATCATGAGTGCCAATAGGCAAATCTACTTCCAAAATTCCATTTTCATCTGTAAAATATGATTTCCCATCAACCTTTACGTTCAAATTCTTTGCCGGTTCAGTATTGCCATCATTTATACAATTTCCATCTTTATCAATAAGAGCAGAAAAATTTAATGTACTATTAAACAATTTGCCATCTATTGTCATCTTTCCAAGTAATGGTTTTGAAACCGAATCCGGTTTATAAACATTTGAATTCGTTCCTGCAAAATATAATGTATCTGCATCTACATCAAGAGTAAAAAGCACACCATCATTAAATATCTTTTGCCAAACAATACTGCCATCATTATTTCTCCTTTCAACATTGCAATAAAATTCATGGTTTTTATTTTGATATGTACCTGCAATTAAATAATCTCCATTTTCAAGTATTTTCAAATGATGAGGATGACTTCCCTCATCTATATTGTAGCTATAAATTTTAGAAAGCAAAGCACCCGATGAATTATATTTCAAAATCGCACTTTTGCCATAAGAATTTGCAGGATACACAATAACAATATTACCATTCTCATCTCTTTGTGAATTAAATTCTCTTGGTAACTTATACCTCAAATATCTTTCAAAATAACCTAAATCTTCAGAATTCCACCATAAAATATCACCATCTACAGGTTTTATACCATAAATATATATTCCTTCAAAACCTGCACCTACAGTTGAAGCATCTGAAACCAATATCAATTCATCTTGATTAACATAAATTGATATTACACTACTATTGGATGAAATTTGATATTTCTTCTCCCAAAGCAAATTGCCACTGTAATCCAAATATGCTATATATGACTTGGATGATGAACCTGCCTGATCAGAGTTTCCGCCTACATAAATTCCTTCAGGTGTAGGATTGATTGTTGAAATAAATCCCTCTCCAAATGATTTTTCCCATTTTATATTACCTTCAAGGTTACATCTGACAATTTTACCGTAAAATCGATAATCTCCTTTGGTAAAACCTCCAATGTATAAAGAATTATTGTAATATTCCAAAATCAACCCGGTGCCCTCAATTATTGATTTGGCCCATATAATATTTCCGTTTCTATCAATTTTTACTAAATAAGCTTTTTCGGCTCCATCACGTTGTGTAATATTTTCATTTACCAGTCCGTAAATGTAACCATCAATAAATTTAATTTCTTTAAATGTAGAAATACCGTTAAAATCACTATAACTATTAATCCAACGCTGAGAATAGCAATCAGCAGGAAAGTTAATAAATAATAGAATGACTAAAGTGGAAAACAGGTGAAATTGTTTCATCTTAATGAATTTTATTAAATAATAGAAA
>JALVAD010000324.1 GCA_027011385.1 Saprospiraceae bacterium
GTGAAAGATGTATTGGTTGAAAAAAAGGAAAAACCAAACATAAAGAAACTCAAAAAATTGCCTAAATATACCAAGGTATTGAATTCGACTAAAAAGTTTCCCAAAATTAAAGTATCTAAAAAATTAAAAGAAAAATCTAAATCAGGAAAATTATTTAGATATGAACCGTTGTTTGGTAAAAAATATGCCTCTATTCCGATTGAGGATAATTCATTGTCAAATAGAGTGTTTTATATTCTGAGTGGACATGGCGGTCCAGATCCCGGAGCTCAATGTACAAAATGTAGTCCTGTTTTATGTGAGGATGAATATGCCTATGATGTATCTTTGAGACTGGCTAGAGATTTGATTCAGCACGGTGCTATTGTGCATATAATTGTCCAAGATAAAAACGATGGAATCAGAGATGATAAATATTTGAAATGTGACAAAGATGAAGTGAATATCAATGGCAGAAGAATTCCTTTAAGTCAACGAAAGAGGCTAAAACAGCGCTCAGATGATATAAATAGATTATACTCATTTTATAAGAAAAAGAAAAGTATCAAATCTCAATTATTGATTGTTACACATGTTGATTCAAGGCATAAAGATCAGAGGATAGATGTATTCTTTTCCTATGCAAAAGGAAGCAAAACAGGCAAGAAATTTGCAACCAATATAAAAAACACATTTGAAGAAAAATATTCAAAATATCAAAAGGGTAGAGGATATAACGGATCTGTTGGTGTAAGGAATTGGTACGTCTTAAGAAATACTTTGCCTCCTGCTGTTTTTATAGAATTAGCTAATATAAAAAATGTTAAAGATCACAGGCGAATACTTATTCCCACAAATAGACAAGCTGTAGCTAATTGGATATTTGAAGGGGTAAAGAGAACGTATTAACCATATTATAATAATTATGATTTAGTTCTTTATCGAAGTAATATACGGATTGGTATATACTTTTAATCATTTTAGTATAAACTCTGATTCATTTCTGATATATTTAATTATTTTTGCATTCATTAAATAATTAGATAAAATTTTAGATATATGAAACGAATACTTTTTTTATTAAGTGCATTTATCTTGACGATAAATTGTATCCAAGCTCAGCATACAGCTGCCGGTCCTCATGACTTTGGAAGAATGTGGACTTTTGAAAATCCACCTAAAGCATGGCTAACAAAAGCATATAATTTTACTCCAAGTGATTCATGGTTTGATGATGTAAGAAAATCCGCATTGAGAATGTCAACGGGCTGTTCAGCTTCATTTGTTTCTCCCAATGGACTAATTATGACAAATCACCATTGTTCTAGAGATGCAGCTTTAGGGGCTCAAAAGGAGGGGGAAGACATTATGACAAATGGTTATTTTGCAAGAACATTAGATGATGAGAGGAAAGTTCCTAATGTGTTTTTTGAGCAATTAGTTGTATTGGCGGATATTACAGGAGAAGTTAATAACTATGTTAATAATTCAAATAAAAAGGATATAGAATCAAAATTGTCTGAGGCATTGGAAAAAGTAAAAAGTGATTATGCAAAATTGGAAGCATGGAAGGACTTAAGACTACAAATAGTAAAATATTATAGTGGTGTTAAGTATTCTATATACGGATACAAAAAGTATAGTGACATTAGATTAGTAGCAATTCCTGAAACTGATATTGCCTTTTATGGTGGGGATGCTGATAATTTTACTTACCCTAGATATGATGTTGATTTTACTTTCTGGAGAGCATATGATGAAGATGGTAAACCGGTAAATTCTTCTGCAAATTACTTTAAATTCAATCCTAAAGGTGCAGCGGAAGGTGATCTTGTGTTTGTAGTCGGTAATCCCGGAAACACTGAAAGATATCGTACTGTTGACCAATTGAAATGGGATAGAAAATATAGATATCCTATGACCTTGGATTTTCTAAGACAGATGATTGCTCATTTACAAGAAGATTACGATAAAAATCCTACAGATGAGAAAATGAATATGATATTTGGAATGGCAAATGGAGAAAAAGCCTATTCTGGAATATTAAAAGGCTTGAAAAATCCTGAATTATTTAACAGAAAGGTCGAGATTGAAAATTTAGTACGTAAAAATCACAAAGGAGAAGATTATTGGGCTGAATTAAAAGCAGAATACGATAAACTAGCTCCTCATTCATGGGCTATTATTTTACTAAGCCCAAATCCTATGAGGGGAAATACTATGATGCTTATGCATTCGATAGCAAAATATGATGAAAAGTTACATGCAGGTGTTTCTGAAGATGATTTGGAAGATATTGTTGATCAAATCGATTATTTGACGAAGAATATTGGAGATAAAGAAGATAAATTCTATTTGACAATGGGATTGAAACTCATCAATAGTCATATACCTAGTGATAATAATACAAT
>JALVAD010000325.1 GCA_027011385.1 Saprospiraceae bacterium
TTTAAAAATAATAAAAAAATTTTAAACTTCAAATCTCAGTTTGATTTGGCTAGCCAAATCAAACTGAGATTTGAAGTTTACACACTTTATTGGATACTCTCTTCGTAATAGAAATCCAGTGAATAATGTCCAAGCCAAAAAGTTGTAAGTTAACGTATATTCTTAATTTAGGCAGTTGTTAAGAGACCTTATTCACTAAACTAATCAAACTTTAAGTCTAATTCCTTCTGCTTCTAGTTCTATAAATTTTTGCTTGTACAAATTGCCTACACCTCTTTTAAAAGCTTTTTTGCTCAAGCCCAAAACCTTTTGGATTAACTGAGGAGAGCTCTTATCGGTTATTGCTATAAAACCATTATTTTTCTTTAGAGCATTTATAATAATCTCCGTATTCTTATCGATGCTTTTTCTGTACCCTATTGGTTCAAGCATAATATCCAACTTACCATCTGACCTTATCTTCTTAACAAAAGCTTTTATATGTTCTCCCTCCTCGATATGCTTATGAATATTTGTTTTGAAAATCAACCCCCGGTATTTGTTTTCGACTATTACATTCATACCCAACTCTGTCATGCCAAAAGGTAAGATATCAACCTCTTGACCCACTTTCAGCGCGATATTTTCAAAACTCAAAAACTTATTTATTTTGCTTGAGCCTATCAATCTCCCCGTGCTTTCATCTTGCAATAAATATACCGGATAAAATTTTCCTACTTCCATTTTTCTTCCTTGCTCTGCAAAAGGAACCAGCAGATCTTTTGGCAATCCCCAATCCATAAATGCCCCGTAACTATTGACATCAATCGCTTCCAAGTACCCGAATTCACCCAGTTTGATTTTTGGATTCAATATTGTAGCAACTACTCTATCCTCCGAATCTAAATATATAAATACATCAGTTTCTTCTCCCAGAACTACATCTTTTGACAAATACGCATTTGGCAGCAAAACCTCATTTTCTTCCTCATCGATCAATATAAAACCGTATTCAGTCGGTCTTGCTGCAACCAATGTATTTATTTTCCCGATTTCCATTGTATTTAACCTTCCTTTTCAGCTAAATACCTCTCTGCATCAAGGGCTGCCATACAACCTGTACCGGCAGCTGATACTGCTTGTCTATAAACTTTGTCTTGAACATCTCCACAAGCGAAGACTCCTTCAACATTAGTTTTCATTGTAGATTTTTCAGTAATAATATATCCTTGGTCATCCAAATCGATATAATCTTTGAAAATATCCGTATTGGGTTTATGTCCAATTGCAACAAAAACCGCTGCAACTTCGATATTTTTTATTTCATTGGTTTTGTTGTTTCTGACATCAATACTCTCCACGAATTGATCTCCCAAAATTTCTTTAATTTCAGTATTCCAAAGAACTTCAATTTTATCATTTTCAATAACCCTCTTTTGCATTATCTTTGAGGCTCTCAATTCATCTCTTCTCACAAGCATATATACTTTTTTTACTATTTTTGACAAGTACAATGCTTCTTCTGCTGCTGTATCACCACCTCCAACAAGTGCCACATATTGGTCTCTAAAGAAAAAACCATCGCATACTGCGCAGGCAGAAACTCCTTTGTTCATTAACCTTTTTTCTGATTCCAATCCTAACCATTTAGCACTCGCTCCTGTAGCTATAATCACAGATTCTGCTTCGATTTCATGCCCCATTTCAGTTACAACCTTATGGGTTTTACCATTGAAATCCACACTTGTGATTACTTCCATTCTGACTTCAGCGCCCACTTTCTCAGCCTGCTTTTTGAAATCTTCCATCATTTCAGGTCCCATTACTCCTTCAGGATAACCCGGAAAATTTTCAACATCAGTTGTCATCATCAATTGTCCACCCGGTTCAGGACCTGTATAAACAACAGGATTCAAACCTGCTCTTGAAGTATAAATAGCTGCGGTATATCCGGCAGGACCGCTCCCGATTATCAAACATTTAATTTTTTCCATATTCTCATTAAAATTTATTCTTAAATATTTTATTTAGTTCAATACATTATGCTTGTTAAACACATTCTTATTTAAATTGTTTTACAGCTATTGAATAAAATGAAACCGAACTGCTCTTTAATAATACCTGAAAGAAAAAAAAGAAATACAGCTAATCAGGTGCATTTCATTTTTTCGCGTTATTACAAGAAATTTTTTTAATGTGGGCAACATTGCGTACCTACGGCACGCCTTTTAATTGGTTAAGCTTTTTTACCCATGTTAAGTGCCTAACGGCACATTGATGTAGCACATGGAAGTAAAACGGATTAATTTCATAAGTAGGTAGGTCTGTGCATATACCTTATATGTGAAAAAATGAAATGTACCTACCTAATCAAAATGAATAGGTACATTT
>JALVAD010000326.1 GCA_027011385.1 Saprospiraceae bacterium
GGTATATAATGTTTATGTGAAAACACATAAAAGCATTGTAAAATCAAAAAAAGCTTAACTTTTTTCATTCGCTTTTTTAATTCTATTGTACACTTAATTAATTTTACTTACTTTTGGCTTTTCATTATTTAAATTAAATCTCATATATGCTTAAATTTGAAGAATATTTATCAGATTTCACAAATACCGTTAATATCTTAGACTTTATTATAAATTTAATTGTCGCTTCTTTGCTAGCAATTGCATTAAGATTTTTCTATGTGAGATATGGTACATCAGTTGCAAATCGTGAAAAATTTGCCAATAACTTTGTGCCATTAGCCTTAGCAACGATGTTGGTGATAACGGTTGTTCAAGCTTCGATAGCATTGTCTTTGGGATTGGTTGGTGCTTTGTCAATAGTTCGATTTAGAGCTGCAATAAAAGAACCCGAAGAGCTGACATATTTATTTCTAACCATTGGAATTGGATTAACTACTGGCGCTAACAAACCAATTTTAGCAGCACTTGCAATAGCCCTAATTATGATCTTATTATTTTTAAATATACTATTTAGATCAAAGCAGATTAAAGGGAACAATATCATTTTTATCAATATAAAAACAAAGATCGGAGATTTACAGGAGATAACAAAAATCGCTGAAGACTCACTTACATATGTAGAATTAAAAAGAATGGACAACCTAGATAATGGAGGTAATTTTGTTTCTTTCCTTGCTAAATCTGATCAAATATCTCAATTATCAAAATTACGAGAGAGATTTTTAAAGGCAGATCCTACAATGAAAATATCTATAATTGACCAACCTGATTTGGTAATATGATTTTAAAGGGAAAAAAAAGAAATACTAATAACTTAAATGTACTTGTGCCTATTGCACTGGTTCTAATTGTTTTAGTACTGTTGGGTATAAAAATCAATCTTTTTAAAAAATCAAATACTAAAGATGGCACTACTATCCTTTCGGTTTATTGTGGAGCAGAAAGTATAAAAGAAGGTAAATTTATTAATGGTAATGATAGGTTCAATGGTGCTAATACCCAATCTGCTGAAAAATCTCGAACAGGAAAGTTTTCTTCAAAATTAGATAGAGATAATAAATATGGGATAACTTATCAATTAAAGGAGGCAAAGCCAGGAAAAACATATAAAGTTGAAGTATGGACTTATTCTAAAACTGCAACCGATGTATATCTTGCAGTCTCCGGAGAAAACCCAAAAGCTGAGAATTTTTATTTACAAGAAAATAATAATATTGAAAATGACGGCAATTGGTGGATAAAACATGAATTATATTTTACTCTTCCTGTTCAATATCCTGTTGAGAATGTGAAAGTTTATGTCTACAAAAGTGAAGGAAAAAGTATTGTTTATTGCGATGATTTCAAAATTGAAGAACAAGATTCAAAGAAAGCACTAGATCAAACTGCTTTTTCTCCTGATAAATTAATAATACAGATAGACAAAGAAGGATTGGATAAACTTGAAAAAATTAAAAAGAAAGCTTATGTTACAGGTCTACTTATACAATCTCCTGATGACGAAATCAATGCTAGAATTTTATATAACAATGAATTCATAAAAGCGAAGATTCGATATAAGGGGGATTGGCTTGACCATCTAATGGGAGGAACCCCATCTTTTAGGGTGAAGTTAAATTCAAAAAAGAGTTGGAATGGTTTGCAAACGTTCTCCATTCAGCATCCAAAAACTAGAGGATATTTAATGGAATGGGTCTTCCATGAATTTTTAAAACGATCCGATGTATTAACACCAAGATATGATTTTATATATTTTAAAATAAATGATAATAAAACAGAAATAAGAGCAATTGAAGAACATTTTACAAAAAATCTAGTTGAAAATCAATTGCGTAGAGAAGGTCCAATTATTAAATTAGTAGAAGATCGTTTTTGGGAGGGGATGAAAAGGGCAATTAAATATAGAAGAAAATTAGCAGATGCAGAAAATAAAGAAAAAGCATTTTGGTCTTCAGAGATTAAGCCTTTCAAAGAAAAAAGAACGATTAAAAATACGGTATTAAATACAGAATTTAAAATAGCCCAGAACCTCTTATATCAATATAAATACGGTTTAAAAAAGCCTTCTGAAATATTTGATATCGATAGATTAGCAAAATTTTTAGTTATAACTGATATTTGCATGGCATACCATTCATTGACGTGGCATAATCAAAGGTTTTATTATAATCCTGTTACTTCTTTACTAGAGCCAATTGGTTATGATGGACATGGTTCTCCTGAAGCATATCCATTGAGCCATCCGATAAAAGCTGAATCGGTTTACCATCAAACCCCTTATTCAACAGAACCAATAGAAAGAGTATTTTACGATGATAAATTTATAAAAAAATATATAAAATACCTATATGAATTTTCTCAACCAAAAAATATTAAAAGCTTTATTAGTCAAATCGAAGAACCACTAAGGCTTCGTGAAAAACTTTTACAAACAAGTAAAAAGGAATATAAATACAATGTTGATGATATTATAAATAGAGCATTTAAAATTCAAGAAAGCATTTTGCCCTTCTCCAATAGTCTGCAAGTATTCCGCAAGGAAATTAATGGAGATAGTTCAATTTTGCAGTTTTATAATTCCCACATTCTTCCATTAGAAATAGTAAATATAGGCAAACATAAATCTCAAAATCATAAGGAATTTGGTAAAGGGGTTATAATTTACCCTCAGAACCAGAGGGAAGTTCCGCAATGTTTAGAAATAAAAGTTCCTTCATGGGTGACACATGTTTTTTATAAATTACCAGGTATTGATTCTATATTTGTAAAACCGATTTCCTCTTGGTCTTCTCCTGAAAACTGGTCTCCAAGAAGTGATTTAGTAGCATTAAGTACAATAAATAAAGGTATTTATGAAGAAAACAATAATATTATAGTATTCCCAAAGAGTGATTATGAAATTACTAAGCCTCTAGTTATTTCTCATGGGAAAAAAGTAATAATCGAAGCCGGTACAAAATTCAGTTTTTCAAAAAAAGGTTTTTTCTTTTCTTTTTCATCTGTTGATATAAGAGGCGATCAAGATGAACCTGTAATTATTGAATCAATAGATGGTAAAGCCGGTAGTTTTACTGTAATGCAAGCCAAAGAGAAGTCACTATTTAGGCATGTAATTTTCAAAGGGCAAAACACATTAAATTATTCGGGATGGAATTTGAGTGGAGGTGTTTCTCTTTATGAAAGTGATTGTGATTTTATTGCTTGTCAATTTTTAGATAATAATTGTGAAGATGCTTTAAATATTATACGTTCCAATTTCACTATTAATAAGTGTAGTTTTTATAATATATATAGTGATGCTTTTGATGCAGACTTTTGTAAAGGTCAAATTAAAAATACCCGTTTTCTAAAAGTAAAGAACGATGCTCTGGATTTTTCAACGAGTAATATTGAAGTATTAAATTGCATAATGGATCAAATTGGAGATAAAGGCATAAGTGCAGGTGAACAATCAACATTATTTGCAAATAAAATAATTGTTAAAAATGCAAATATAGCATTTGCATCAAAGGATCTTTCAACTCTAACTTTGGATAATATTGCAATACAAAATTGTAAAAAAGGTATAGTAGCATACAAAAAGAAACCGGAATATGGTCCAGCAAAAATTGTTTTAAAGAAATATAAATTTGTAAATACAAACCACCAATTTATGATTGAAAAAGGATGTGTTTTAGAAAAACAATAAAAGTGAAAATAGAGCAACAACGAGATTGGAGATATGAAATTAAATATGTATTGACACCTGATCAATGGTTTCAAATTGAGCAACTATTATCTGTACATCCGGCAGGATTTAGTGAAGCATTTCCTGATAGAATAGTCAATAATATATACTATGACACACCTGACTTTTCTACTTGCAGAGACAATCTAGCAGGTATTTCACAAAGAAAAAAATATCGTCTACGATGGTATGGAAGTGAGAATAAAATAATAAATCCAATTTTTGAAATCAAAATAAAAAATAATGCTCTTGGAAGGAAAGATTTTTTAATTTTGGAGGATTATACTAAAATTGGTGAAATAAATAGCCGGATTAATAATAAATTAATAGGACTTTCCGGAATAGGACCAGTACTTCAAAATCAATATATAAGGTCTTATTATATAAATTTTGAAGGAGACTTTAGACTAACTGTTGACAGGAAAATTAAGTATCAAAAGTCTAATGACCAAAAAATGTTAAATGGAGATTTTCCTTTCCATGACGATAGAATTATTCTGGAATTAAAATTTAAAGCTCAAGATATTAAAAAACAACATGAAATAACGAAATATATTCCTTTTCGCAATTCTAAAAATTCAAAATATGTAACTGGGATATTTTATTGCTATTAATTTAGTGGAGTAATGATTCCGAATCCTTAGATAAATAGAAAGCTTCAATCTGAAACTATGCTAGAAAGTACAAATACATCTATTTATTTTCAGAAGTATTATAAAAACAATCTCTCTGTGGAAATAGGATTAAGTTATAGTCAAATGGTTGAGATGTTTATCCACAGAGATTCTACTGTTTCTATTTCTAAAGTGTATTCTGATACTGCATATATTTATCCAAATGGTCTTTATTCCGGGGGTATGGTCAATAAAACAACAACTGTTTATAAAACCATCAAATCGCCGAATAGATTTAAATATTTAAGTATACCAATAGGAATTAATTACAACTTCAGGATAAATAATAATATAATCCAAATAGGATGTGGTGTAAATATTGATTTTTGGTCTAAATACAAAGGATATTCACTTGGATTAAATGGTAAAACAATAAAATCAACCGATAAACTTAATGAATTAAATAAAAGACCGTTTGGAATATCTTCAGTCTTCTTTAGCGCAAACTACAAGTTTATTATCAATAGTATTTTTAGCGGTAAAATTGGTTTAAAATCAACAAAAGATGTCGTGTCTAGTAATGGAAATAAATCTATCTCACAAAAGTACAATCAATATGGAGTATTATTAGGACTTTCATATAGAATTAAGTAAAATAACGTTGACTTATACGAAACCTTATACTTAAAAAAATGAAGCGCATCTAACTACACTTTACTTACGCTATTATTTTCTAGTTGATATTTTTCTCCACCTTCAGGACAAGTGGCAAAGCCGTTTTCATCAAAATTAAGTCTATGCCCGTACTCACTCATCCACCCTATTTGTCTTGCAGGATTTCCTACTACCAATGCATAAGCCGGAATGGTTTTAGTTACAACAGTTCCTGCACCGATAAAAGCAAATTCACCTATATCGTGACCACAAACAATAGTAGCATTTGCACCGATACTAGCTCCTTTTTTAACGGTAGTTTTAGAGTATTGTCCTCTTCTATTGACTCCACTTCTTGGATTTATTACATTGGTAAATACCATAGATGGACCGAGAAAAACATCGTCTTCGCAGACTACACCTGTATAAATAGATATATTGTTTTGAACTTTTACATTATTACCAAGGATAACATCTGAAGCGACAAAAACATTTTGACCTAAATTGCATTTTTTTCCGAGTTTAGCATTGGGCATAATATGGCAAAAATGCCAAATGCTCGTACCTTCTCCAATTATAGCCCCTTCGTCTATCACTGCAGTTTCATGGGCAAAATATTTTTTATCTTCTTTCATTTTTTTCTATCCGCATTTTGAATGACCGCAAGCATTGCAGCTCAAGCATCCTTCTACATAAATTAGTGATCCTGATTCACCACAATTTTCACAGACTTCTTTCTCTACTTTAGTACCATCCGGGATAAATTTTTTCAAAGCCCTAATGACGCCTTTTTTCCAACTATTAATTGATAAACTTTCTACATTTAAACCATCAATTAGATCAACAACTTTAGTTATTGGCATACCGTGTCTGAGAACACCTGAAATCAATTTTGCATAATTCCAATACTCTTTATCAAAAGATCTTGATAATCCTTCATGAGTCACTTTGAAGCCGTGTTTGTCGATATATTGCAGATCATATCTACTTTTGTTTTCATTATCTCTAATTTTGATAATCCATACCTTTTTCATTACCTTTGGAAGCATAAATGTATCTTCTGCCAACCCAGTAAACACTTCGTATGGTTTACCGTCCAAAAGACCAACAACAGCAATCCATTTTTCTTTATTGTTCATAAAGCGAACAATTTCAGCATCTAATTTTCTAGGTCTTTTTGGAGAATGATTATCTTTAAATTTATCAGACTCTTCTTCTTTTTTATCGTTTGAAACCAATACACCGGATCTAGACCCATCTCTATAGATTGTCAATCCCTTACAACCTTGCTCCCAAGCTTCAATGTATAATCTGTTAACCAAATCAACAGTAGCTGTATTAGGTAGGTTAACGGTTACGCTGATAGAATGATCCACAAATTTTTGTATCTTACCCTGCATTTTTACTTTCTGCATCCAATCAACATCGTTTGCAGTAGCTTTGTAATAAGGGGATTTTTTTACTATTTTTTGCAATTCTGCATCAGAGAGGTTTTTCACTTCCTCTATATTGTACTTATTTGCTTCAAGCCAAGTTAAAAATTTATGGTGAAACACATTGTATTCTTCCCAGTGATCTCCATTTTCATCAACAAAAGTTGCAGAAGAGTTTTTATCATTTGGATTAACTTTCTTTCTTCTTTTGTAAGAAACCATAAATACAGGCTCAATACCGGAAGTGGTTTGTGTCATAATACTTGTACTTCCTGTAGGAGCTACAGTAAGCAATGCGATATTTCTTCGACCTACTTTTGACATTTTATCATACCAATCAGGATCTATAGCTTTAAGTCTGTTTATAAATGGATTATTCTTTTCTCTTTCAGTATCATAAATAGGAAAAGCTCCTCTTTCTTCCGCCATTTTAACTGATGAGCGGTATGCATTAATTGCAAGAGTAGAATGTACTTTTTCAGAAAACTCTATTGCTTCATTTGAGCCGTATGTATATCCTAATGCGGCTAACATATCTCCTTCTGCAGTAATTCCAACGCCGGTTCTTCTACCTTTTAGAGCTTTATCTTTTATTTTTAACCAAAGATTCTTTTCTGTTCTTTTAATTTCGTCTGATTCAGGATCTTTCTCTATTTTATCCAAGATCTTATTGATTTGTTCCAATTCCAAATCGATAATATCATCCATTAGTCTTTGAGCAAGCCTGGAGTGCTCTTCAAAAAGATCAAAATCAAATTTTGATTTATTCGTAAATGGATTTTCTACATAGCTATATAGGTTTACAGCTAGTAATCTGCAACTATCATATGGATTTAATGGAATTTCTCCACAAGGATTGGTAGAAACTGTTTCAAAACCAAGATCAGCATAACAATCAGGGATAGATTCTTTGACTATAGTGTCCCAAAAAAGAATACCCGGTTCGGCAGATCTCCACGCATTAGTAATTATTTTGTTCCACAATGAACTAGCATTTACTGTTTTGGTAAAAACGGGTTCATCGCTATTAATAGGGTATTTATGAGTGTAGTTTTTCTTAGCAACCACAGATTTCATAAAATCATCATCGATACGAACAGAAATATTAGCACCGGTAATTTTTCCTAAGTCTAACTTAGCATCGATAAACTCTTCTGCATCCGGATGTTTAATTGAAACAGATAACATTAAAGCACCTCTTCTTCCATCTTGTGCAACTTCTCTTGTACTATTGGAATATCTTTCCATAAAAGGAACTATTCCGGTAGAAGTCAATGCGCTATTTTTGACGGGAGAACCTTTTGGACGAATATGAGACAAATCATGTCCAACTCCGCCTCTACGCTTCATTAACTGGGCTTGTTCTTCATCCAACTGCATAATTCCACCGTAAGAATCAGCGCCATTACCAATCACAAAACAATTAGAAAGAGAAGAAATCTGAAAATTATTTCCGATTCCGGACATAGGACCTCCTTGGGGAACTATATACTTAAATTTATCGAGCAATTTAAAAATTTCATCCTCTGTTAGGGGTTTTGGATATTTATTTTCAATCCTTGCAAGTTCTTTAGCAAGTCTTCTATGCATATCGGCGGGAGTGGCTTCGTATAAATTACCAAAAGAATCTTTCAAGGCATATTTATTCAAAAAAACACTTGCTGCCATTTCGTCTCCATTAAAATAGTCAATCGAAGCTTTAAGCGCCCCTTGGTAGTCTATTTTTTGCAATTTTTCAGGAGTTTTGGGCTCTACAATAGTATTATCTAGATTTTGTTCTTTCATTACAAAGTATCAGTTAGCAATGTTAAAAATTTCGTCGGAATAGAGGGTAATAAATAATTTAACGCTGTAAAATTAGGGGATATA
>JALVAD010000327.1 GCA_027011385.1 Saprospiraceae bacterium
GTTATAATGTAGATAGAAAGATTTTTTAACTTCTTCTTCAAGTCCATCAACAATTTGTTGGTCTCTTGCTGTTCCAAGAGTTACAGTTGTTAAAGATTGAGTTTCGCCACGTGTAAACAATGCCGAAGCATGTGTTCTTGGAAGAACTCCAACTTCAGAAGTAATTTGACGAATTTCTGTAAGTGTTCTACCATCAAGACGGTTGCCATCTTCTAAAATTCTTTTACGCATCAAATCTTTTTCAATATCGTGTAGTATATTTTTGATATCTTTTTCTTCTTCTGGATGTTTTTCAGCTAATGCTTCAAGAACTGAATCATTTATCTCATCATTTTTAGCGTAACGAACTTCTTTAGCTAATTTTGAATAAACAACTTCTTTATATCTGTTGTAAGCTAACTCGTTAACTTCTTTTACAAGTTCTTCGTTAATAATTTTTTCTTCAACAACCATTTTAGCTTTACCGCAAGCTTCAACTAACTCTTTTTGCAAATCTATTATTTTTAATATTTCTACATGAGCAAATTTAAGTGCAGCTAATATATCAGCTTCATTTGCTTCGTGTGCTTCACCTTCAACCATCATAATTGAGCTTTCAGTTCCAGCAACTATTAGTTCTAAGTCGCCTTCTTTCTCTTGCTCAATTGTTGGATTGATAATGAACTCACCATTAATTCTACCAACTCTTACTTGACCAAGTGGCTCTAAAAATGGAATATCCGAAATAGCCAATGCCGCTGAAGCACCAACTGCTGCAATTACATCAGGATTATTTTCACCATCGTAAGAATATACAAACGCTGCAATTTGAGTATCGTTGTTATAATCTTTTGGAAATAATGGTCTAATTGGTCTATCCATTAAGCGTCCACTTAAAATTTCTTTTTCTGTAGGACGCCCTTCACGTTTGATAAATCCGCCTGGAAATTTTCCTGCAGAGAAATATCTTTCTTTATATTCTACCGACATTGGGAAATAATCCAATGTAGTATTTGGTTTTTTAGAAGCTACTGCGGTAACTAAAACCACTGTTTCACCGTAACTTACCATAACAGCCCCATTAGACTGTTTTGCGTAGCGTCCAGTTTCAATGGATAGCTTTTTTCCGCCTATTTCAACTTCTTTTGTTATCATCATAATTTAAACCTTATTTTCTTAATTTCAATTCTTTAATTGTGCTTCTGTATCTCTCGATGTCTTGGCGAGCAATATAATTTAGCAATCTTCTTCTTTTACCAACCATCATTAACAACCCTCTTCTTGAGTGATGATCTTTTTTATGCTCTGAAAAATGATCTGTAAGTTTATTAATACGAGCAGTTAATAAAGCAATTTGAACTTCCGCTTTTCCACTGTCTTTGTC
Source organism: Saprospiraceae bacterium (assembly GCA_027011385.1). GTDB lineage: Bacteria > Bacteroidota > Bacteroidia > Chitinophagales > Saprospiraceae > JADJGA01. Next base: position 1,364 of record JALVAD010000327.1, read on the forward strand.
ATTTGCACCAAATTTGCTAATGATTTCTTGTTTTTCTTCTTTTGATAAATTCATTTTGAATTTCTCCTTTTTGTTAATTCAATGTAACCTCAGAACCTTTCCGAAGTTAATTAGAAAATTAGATTACAGATTTTTAGATGTGAGACATAAGACTCTTACTTTTTAATCTTAATCTTTTTAATTACATTTTTATAATTCTATCTTTCATAACTTATTTAATTGCTGAAATAATAATAGCAAATGCTTGTCATTATGAACTTCTTTTTGCAAAGTAATCTGTGGCAGATTACCACGTCGTCAAAAAAAGACAAATTTCTCGCAATGACGATACTACAAAAAACGTATCATACTAAAAAATTACTTCCAACAAACTGGATTGCTTCTTTTTTATCTTTTCCAATCTGATAGATTAATTCTTCTTTATTATTAAATTT
>JALVAD010000328.1 GCA_027011385.1 Saprospiraceae bacterium
CAAAACATACTTTGTTCATAGCTTAGTTTTTCCCAAGGGTTATTTTCTACCTTTGAAGAAATATCCAGAAAGTCTAGAATAGAAATTGTAATCTTTCCATCCTTTTTGGAAATAACATCTTCTGGTTTTAGTTTTATAATTGGTAGTTCAGGTAATTCTCCTGTTTTCAAAAAACGGTTTACTATTTTATCTCCTTCTTTTTTCTTTTTACTCATTGTTTATCATATTCTAATAATTCTTTACAAATCCAGTATAATTCTTTGAGAAGCTTTACGCTTCGCCTCATCCACAACTTTAGCATAAACCTGTGTCGTTTTCAGGTTCTTATGCCCCAACATCTTTGATACAGTGTAAATATCAGTTCCGCTAAGCAATTGCAATGTAGCATATGTATGTCGGAAACAATGAAAGGTAATGTCTTTTGTTATTCCGGCTGCTCCAATCCATTGAAATAGGTGTTTGTTATGGTAGGCTGAATATTTAAGCCCCTCAAATACGGGCTTGTCCTGTGGCATATCCTTTGGGTTTTTTGTACCCTCTGTAAAGCTGTATGCCTGTTCTGAAATGGGTAATACTTCAACGCCTTTGGTTTTCTTTTGTTTGAAGTTCAGGAAATATCCTTGTCCGTTTATGTATTCCAGTTCGCCCCAAGTCATTTTTTGAATATCTGAATACCTCAACCCTGTAAGTGCTGAAAACAGGGCTGCACGTTTCAATAAAGGGTTGTTGCAATCGGTCTTTGCGAGTTTATTGAGTTCGTCAAGGGTTAAGTATTCACGCCTTGTTTCGGCTGCTTTTATGGGTTTTACTTTGGCGTTTAAGTCGGTCTGTAAAATACCGTCTTTGTATGCCTGTTTTAGTGCTGCTTTTACTTTATTGAAATACGCAACGGCTGAATTTTGTGAAAGGGTTGTTTTGCTGCTCCGGTTGCTTTTGGTCGTAAGTAGGTATTCTTTGAAGTCCTCTAAAAAACGTTCGTTGAGGTCGGCAAACTTCAAGCTGCCATTTGTAAAGGTTTCAAGGTAGTTGAGTGCTGAAACCCAATTATCATGGTTGCTGGCTTTGCGTTTGTTGGCTAACTTTCTGAAATACTCAATAAAACACTGTTCACCTAATTCCTTTAACTTTAGTTGTTCCTTTTCGTACTGGCTGTAAATTTCGGGCTTATTAAGGAAGTTTTCACGCTTTTGGCGTATGCTTTCCGCAATTCTAAGCGTTTCTGTATTGTGTTGTTTGTCAATAGGTGTTTTTGGCTTTTCAAATAAATACAATCCTAAAAACTCCCTTCGGGTTGTAGTAACCATTTTGCCCGTCTTTTTATTTAAAAACGGCTTTGGGTGTGGTATTGGTGGGTGAAAATCGAGGTATAGGCTTTTGCGTCCCTTGCTTATTTTCTTTTGTCTTAATTTTACTTTTGTTGCCATTGTCTTTTATGTTTTTGTGAAAAGTGTGAAAAGTGTGAGCGCCTGAAATTTTTTTTTTATCGCCTCATTATAAACAGTTCGTCAAAGTGTAATTTCGATATTTTTACATACTTACCAATTCGTTGTTTCGGTATTGCATTTTCATAAATACGGTTATAAACCGCATCTCTGCTTAAATCGTATTTTGCCATAGCTTCATTTACTGTGTACCATTCGGTAATTTTTGAAACGTCATCTCTTTTCTTTTTGAAATAATTATCAATATGTTTTTTTGAAACGTGGGTTTTACCTCCAATTTTGGTTTTCGGGATATTGTTTTCACGAATAATTTTAAAAGCCCAAGTAGTTCCAATATTGAATTTTCCTTTTATTTCATCAATAGTGTAAAACTCTGTTATTGGTTTTCGTTCGGTTGGGGTGGGGTGTTCATAGGCTTTGTTTTGCTTGAAAATGCTTAATAAATCTTCTTTTAAGAATAGTACTTTGTTATTACTGAAACGTGTTCCTTTTATTGTTCCGTTGTTTAACCAGTTGTAAACGGTTCTTTTGCTTACTCCTAAAAATAAGGCTGTTTCTGATACAGTCAATGTTTCTTTGTCCTTTATTGGTGGTAAAATCTTTTGTAGGGTTTCAGTAATAGACCCGTTTATTTTCGTTTGCCGTTTGTTTTGCTTGTACGCTGCACTATTACACTTTTTAGAGCAATAACGTGTTTTTGTGGTACGAGCTGTAAACTCATTTCCGCAATGTTCACAAATCCGTTGTATTGTAATATTACTACTCATAATTTCGCCTTTTTTATGCAATAGCACGAAATAACGTGCAATAGTGTGCAATGTGTACACTAATCAGGTACAAAATAACCCCATTTATTCAATGAGGTACAACAAAGGTACAAATATAATATAAATAAACGGATATTAAC
>JALVAD010000329.1 GCA_027011385.1 Saprospiraceae bacterium
AAAAGAAAATTTGAAAATTAAAGATTATGATACAAGGAATAGGAGTAACTGATTTTTTTATCATTTCTACACTTATGTTCTTTATAGGTGTATATGGTTTTATCACTAGGAAAAATCTTATAACTATATTAATTGCCATTGAATTAATATTGAATGCAGTGGCTATTAATTTTGTGATTATCAATAAATATCTATACCCTGAAGGCTTACATGGGCAGATATTTTCGATATTTATTATTGCAGTAGCAGCAGCAGAAGTGGCGATTGCAATAGCGATAGTAATTGATTTTTACAGAACGCATAAGAGCGTCAGTGTTGAGGAAGGTGAAATGATGAAATACTAGTTAGTGCGAAATTAAAATTAAAAAAATAAAACAATAGAATATGGATTGGTCATATACAATTTGGATTCCACTATTACCTCTAATCGGATTTTTGATAATCGGGTTTGTCGGCAGGAAATTACCTTATCCGGTACCGGGATTGATTGGAACAACGGGGATATTCGGTGCATTGGTATTGTCGTATATTACGGCATATAAATACTTTTTTGTTGCAAACACAGCCGGGTCATTTGAGCCGATTAAGGGGGCAGAAATGCTTTGGATGACATTTTCCGATAAACTTCATTTTAATATGGGAGTATTGTTGGATCCGATATCTGTTATGATGTTGGTGGTTGTTAGTACTGTGTCATTTTTAGTGCATCTGTACAGTATTGGATACATGAAGGGTGATCCGGGATTTGGGAGATTTTTCACTTTCTTATCATTATTTACTTTTTCAATGTTGGGATTGGTAATTGCTACAAACTTATTTCAAATATATTTCTTTTGGGAGTTAGTGGGAGTTTCATCCTATTTATTGATTGGATTTTATTACGAAAAGCCCTCAGCTATTTTAGCTTCAAAGAAAGCTTTTATTGTGACTAGATTTGCTGACTTCTTTTTCTTAATAGGGATATTGGTTATTTCATATTATACAGGCACTTTTGATTTCTTGACATTGAATGGAATGTCAGAGAGTGCTCTTGCAAGTGTTGGTTCAGCTAGTTTTATGGGGATGTCAGTATTGGCATTAGGATTGACTTTAGCATTTATAGGAGGTGCAGGAAAATCTGCAATGTTTCCGTTACATATTTGGTTGCCGGATGCTATGGAAGGTCCCACACCTGTTTCTGCGTTGATTCACGCTGCAACAATGGTTGTTGCAGGAGTCTTTTTGGTGGCAAGACTATTTCCGATGTATTATCATGTTGATGGAGGATCGGTATTGCATACGATAGCATTTGTAGGAGCTACATCATCTTTGATAGCTGCCATTATCGCTACCACGCAGATGGATATCAAGAGGGTTTTAGCATTCTCTACTATGTCTCAGATTGGATATATGATGTTGGCTCTTGGAGTATCAGGCTATGAAGGACACCACGGATTGGGATATACCGCTTCTATGTTTCACTTATTTACGCATGCATTCTTCAAATCATTACTGTTCTTGGGTGCTGGATCCATAATTCATGCTGTACACAGCAATTATATGACCAAGATGGGTGGACTGAGAAAATATATGCCTATAACACACATCACATTTTTATTAGCGGCTTTGGCTATTGCAGGAATTCCTCCTTTTGCCGGTTTCTTTAGTAAGGATGCCATATTGGATGCTGCATATATGCATAATAAAATATATTTTTGGATTGGTTGGTTTGTTGCCGGCTTGACGGCATTTTATATGTTCAGGTTATACTTTAGGATATTTTGGTATGAGGATAGAGAGTATCACCACACTCCGCATGAATCTCCTTTAACAATGACCTTACCGCTGATGATATTAGCTGTATTATCAGTAGTAGCAGGGTTTGTATTTTTCTATTTTTTACCTTTTGGAACATATATTACTCCAACAGGAGAAGAATTTCATATGCATATAGACTACTTTTTAGCAGGTATTAGTGTATTAGTGGGAATTGTGGGAATTGTTATTGCCTGGATAATGTATTTCAAGAAGAATGATAAAGCGGAAAAAGTCGCCAAAGCATTTGGCGCGTTTTATAAATGGACTTACAACAAATTCTATATAGATGAAATTTATATGTTTGTAACGAAGAAAATAATGTTTGGGATCATATCTGCGGGATGGATGTGGTTTGATACATATATTGTTGATGGATCTATGAATTTGATTGGGAATACTACTGTCAAGACATCTTATGCATTGAAGAAAATTCAATCAGGGAAATTGCAGGACTATGTATTTGGAATAGTTTTGGGAGCTGTTGGATTAGCAGTGATTTTTATATATATTTGGACACGTTGATAATAATATAAATTATGAATATATTAACAC
>JALVAD010000330.1 GCA_027011385.1 Saprospiraceae bacterium
ATATTATGCTCACTAAGGGGAGTCTGTGCACAAACTCCATTTTTACTATTATTTTACTCCCTAAATATTTGATATTCAGTACTCATTAATTTATATTTATAAGTTTTTGCACAGTATAACGGTTGGTACACCTGCCGTACGACCGATAAGGAGTATGGTCATGGTGTACATTGTTACTGATGGTTACTTATTTAGCATCGAGTCTCTAATTTCGGATTTCTTCACTATGTCCGGATTTAATCCATATTTTTGAATTAAATCTTTAAAAGCTGGTATAAACCAATCATCAACGTATGGCGATAGGATTATACTATCTATCATTGACACTATATCTAATTCAACGTTTTCACCCGCATTTGGCACCTCATACCCTTGATAATTAATAAATCGAATTTCTTCTTCATAATCATACCAATTTTTCTTCCTCGTATTGCAAATGAGACCGTTTATTCCATCATATGTTCGATATGGTTCAACATAATTAATTAAATATGCATCAGTAGTAGACTTTATATTCTCGTCTGCAATTGAGTTTTTAAACTTTTCTACTGTCGAGGTTATAGCTAAACCATATTTGTCGGATCCTCCATATATATGCCATAAGTGAAAAGATTCCCTTCTAAACCAGTTCCAGCAATTTACATATCCCGTTTTTCTGAAAAAGTCAGCTGTTTCTTTTGCATTTTCGTCATCTATATTGATTACCGAGAAACCCTCATATTCATCAGAAAACTTGTCTGGTCTCACAAACCAAATTGACTTGCTCACAAGCATGCCGAGCAACTTTGGAATTGTTAGATACCTAATAATTGGAGTGTCGTTTCCTGCAATTGCTGGCATTTCGTCTAATTCCTCATTAGAGAATTGTACATGTTTGATATTCGGATTATCTGGATCTTCTGTTATAATTGGCATATTCGTTTTTTTTAATCATCAGTAACTAGGTTTTACACAGAACAAAAATATATTTTTATTTCGTATATTCCAAGAAATCAGTGGATAAATTCAAATTGCCCTAGGGGCTTTTGATTTTATTTATACTTGTTGTGCTTATAGTTGGAAGAAATGGAATAATGCGTAATTCACAGATATAATGGAAAAATAAATGAAACATGAATAATCCGGGATAATAAAAGAGGCAGAGGCAGAACCTTTTTGATTCTGCCTCTAATAATTATTTCTCTATTGAAAACTTACCTTATCCTCTATTTTTTCCCCTTTCCTTTATTTTTTCCTTTTCCTCCTCGTTTATTCCCTGAGTTATTACTACAAATAGTTCCTCCTCGCTCTCTGTCACTATGAATTATACTATCAAATAATTCTTTATCAATATATTGAAGTGTATAATCTGAATCATTTATTAATAATTGACCATAAAATGCTCTCATGTGATTTCTTGAACCTTTAGTCAAATCGTTAAATACAGCTAAAATATCTTTATTATCCACGGATTTTGATAGCTCTATTAAATCAAAGATATCTAAATCCTCAATAGTAGCTCCAACTTGCAATGCAGCTTTAATACTCTCACTTCCTTGGTTTACAAGATTATCAAAAAGCACTTGAAGATTACTATCGGTAAATATACCTATAGGATTATCGCCTGCCGGATCTTCAATGTCGTATTTATCCATCAAACATAGTATTGCATCCATATGACGCTGTTCTGCATTTGAGATATTATCAAATACTTTCAAATTCCATTTCTCGAATAATTTAATATAAACATCTCTGGCTAATTTCTCCTCTTCTCTCATTTTTTCCAAACTGCTTCTTTCTACACCAGAAAGATCTTCCACCGGATACTCATCATTAATACAGGCACACAGATCCATATTTGATTTACCGTAATTTCCATTTTGCATTCCTTTTTTACCGTTCTTCCCATTATTCCCGCCTCTTGACTCCAGATCATAAAATCCATCTTCATTTCCAATATAACCATCTGAACAGCCTGTAATATACATTGATGCTCCAAAAATAGATACAAACAACATTAAGCTCATTAATTTCAATTTTTTCATGATACAATATTTAATAATTAAATAATATAAATCTCACTTTCTACTACGCAAGCGAAAATTATTTCTTTCACTCTTGAATAAATATTACCAAATTAACTTTCAGATGTCGTATAAATATTGGAAAATTAAAATGCGATATGCGTCATTTTGGTGTTAAATTGGTATAAATAGTATTATCAAGGAGAAGACTATTTGATTAAAATAAGTCAAGATATATTATTCTATAAAAAAAATACTTACTTGGGACTGAAGAAAAATGATTCTCTGGTATATTTATTAAATATTTCGTTTTTGAATAGTCTGTGTTAAG
>JALVAD010000331.1 GCA_027011385.1 Saprospiraceae bacterium
ATGATAAAGATTTGCTATCGAGATAATCTGTATTGATTAAATTTGCGGAAAGACTTATGTTTGATTTAATTATTGGTATACTTCTAAAAAAGACCATTGCATTGTAATATTTTGAAGAAAGGTTTTTATTTTTAAATCTAACATTTGACATAAGGCTAAAGGAAATCTTTTTGAAAGGTCTAATACCGATTCTAAAACGAAGACCTTGTCTGGTTTCTCTTTCTATTAGTGTTTCTAAAAAATCTTTATATGTTTCATAATAGATCCTGTTTTTTCTTGAATCAAAACCAAGACTTAAATTGACTTTTCTTGATAAGCGAAATGATAAATTTCCATATATATTGGTCAACTTAGGAGAATTACTAACAATACCTTCTCTAATTTGATATAAATCTATTTCAGATGCTCCAAAAAACCTTAATTTTGGTGTGAAACTTGTTGAAAATTGAGTATAAAGAAATCTTCTATCTACTTTGCCTGTAATTTTTTGTTCAAAAAAAGCTATTGTACCTCTGGTACTGCTTTTTTTATAATCAGGAAAATAGCTTATGAATGCACCGTATTGAAACAAATCAAAATTAAATCCATAATCTGAATAATCAGGCCTGGAACCTGCAATAATTCCGGTATAAAAATCATTTTTTATCTTCCTATCTACATAGATGCCATCGAAAGAACCTAGTGCTGAAATTTTGTTTTTTATCTGCCTACCTACAGATACATCATAATTTTCATTTTTGTACCCAAATGTAATACGATAAAACCTTAGTTTATCGTTGATTTTTTCTGAGTGCGTAAAATCTGGATTATATGTTTGATTGAACGAGATATAATGATCAAAATAAAAATTGGAATTTTTAACATTATCACCCTTCATAGCAAAAATATATCTAAATCTGTGATTTCCGATCTTTTCACCAAGATTAGCAATATTTGAACTTGTTGCAACAGTAAAACGCCCACGAAATTTAGTCTTTGGCCGTGCAATCAGTTCTTTTTTTAATCCATGATTATTCTTTTTAATATCCGCTTTCTCTTTGCTTTCAGAGTCTACAACTTTTTCATCTTCTTTTTTGAAAATCATCGATTTTGCAAAAATACTTTGTCCCTTTGAAAAATTCATATTATTTATAGAAGTACATAAAATCGAAACGGAAGATTTCTTTGTTATGAACAATGAAGGAACAAAATCATTATTTATTTTTAAAAATAAACTATCTCCAACTTTAATATTTTCAGTTTTATCAAATTTAACATATATATTTTTCTTTGTCACAAAGGAAATTTTCCCCTCGATCCATTCAAAACTATTTTGGCCCAATACATTTACTATTGTCGAAGTAAGTAAGAATAAAATTATGATTATATTTCTCATATCTGGTAATATTTAATCTACAAGTTTAATCAAAAAACTGAATAATTCATTAATCATGAATTAATCATCAGGTTCTTCTCCGTCAGGATGACATGCATAACATGCATCAGGATCATTGGAATATCCATCGACATCATCATGTTCATCATCCATTTCACTATTTGGATGACAGCCGGCACACGAGAAAATTGAATAGTCAGTATTATCATAGTGACAATCCGAACACTGATCCCATTCTCCTTCATGTTTTCCACTATATATTGGAAAATACATACCATCATGATCAAAAGTAGAAGGCTCCCAAGCGTCTGTTGTATGACAACTGGCACAATCTGTAGGAAATCCTGCTGATTGATGATCTGGATCAGAGGTGTTATTGTAATCATCCATATGACATCCTTCACAATCTGTTGGTGTATTATTGTAATCTCCATTGTGACAGTCTGCACATTCCACACTTGTATGTGCTCCATCCAATACCCAAAAATCATTATGGATTGGAAAATCTGCAGGACTCCATCCAAGATTTGTGGTATGGCATTGATCACAGTCTGTTGGATAATTTCCATTTTGATGATCAGGATTAGTACTGTTATTATAATCTTCTATATGACATGCATCACAGTTAGTAGGTGTTCCTGCATAGCCGTTCGCATGACATTCGTTACAAGTTGTATTTAGATGTGCTCCTGTCAATTCCCAATAATTATTATGATCAAAAGTCGAAGGTGTCCAGGCATCTGTAGTGTGACACTCTGAACAATCAGTTGGAAAATCACTGGTCTGATGATCAGGGTCTGTAGTACTGTTATAATCAGCTATATGACATCCATCGCAATCTGTTGGTGTGTTATTATAATCTCCATTATGACATTCTGCACATTCCACGCTTGTATGTGCTCCATCCAATACCCAAAAATCATTGTGTATTGGAAAATCTGCCGGACTCCATCCCGGATTTGTCGTATGACATTGGTTGCAATCTGTTGGATAATTCCCATTTTGATGATCGGGATCCGTACTGTTATTATAATCTTCTATATGACACCCCTCACATTGGTTGGGTGTATTGTTATAGCTTCCGTTATGGCAAGTAGCACAATCCACTCCAATATGTGCTCCATCCAATACCCAGTAATTATTATGTATTGGAAATTCCGCTGGACTCCATCCCGGATTTGTCGTATGACATTGGTCACAATTGGTCGGATAATTTCCGCTTTGATGATTTGGATTTGTGCTGCTATTATAATCTTCTATATGACATGCATCACAATTTGTTGGCGTACCGGCATATCCATTTGCATGACATTCATTACAATTTACATTCTCATGAGCTCCCGTCAATTCCCAATAGTTATTATGGTTAAACGTTGATGGTTGCCAAGCATCCGTTGTATGACATGTAGCACATTCGGTAGGAAAACCGGCTGTAACATGATTCGGATCCGTACTGTTATTGTAATTATCCATATGGCAGCCTTCACAATTCGCTGGTGTATTATTATAATCTCCATTATGACATGCTGCACATTCCACACTTGTATGTGCTCCAGCCAAAACCCAATAATCATTATGAGTCGGAAAATCCGCTGGACTCCAACCCGGATTTGTCGTATGACATTGATCGCAATTGGTCGGGTAGTTGCCGCTTTGATGATTTGGATTTGTGCTACTATTATAGTCACCTATATGACATGCATCACAGTTAGTGGGTGTGCCTGAATAGCCATTTGAATGGCATTTGTTACAATTTGTGCTTTCATGCGCTCCGGTTAATTCCCAATATTCATCATGATTAAAGCTTGAGGGTTGCCAAGCATCTGTTGTATGACATGATACACATTCAATAGGGAAACCGGCTGTAACATGATTCGGATCTGTACTATTATTGTAATTATCCATATGGCACCCTTCACAGTCTGTGGGTGTGCCTGAATATCCTTGAGTATGGCATTTATTGCATTCAGTATTCTGATGTGCTCCTGTCAATTCCCAGTAATTGTCGTGTATATCAAAATTTGCCGGTCTCCACCCAGCTGTAGTCGTATGACATTGTTGACAGTCTTTTGGCATATCCAACTCACTATGTTTTGGATTTGTTGTACTATTGTAATTATCTTCATGACAATCTACACATTCGCTTGGTGTATTATTATATCCGGTACTATGACATTCTACACATGACAATTCCAAATGCGCTCCATCTAATACCCAAAATTCATTGTGCTTGTCAAACATCGCAGGACTCCAGCCCGGATCTGCAGTATGACACATTGCACAATCTGTCTCAAAATTAAATTCCTTGTGATTTGGTTCTTTTGTCCCATTATAATCCTCAATATGACAACTTTGACATTGATTTGGCGTATTTGAATATTCTCCTTTGTGACATTCTATACATTCTGTCTCCAAATGTGCTCCTTCCAATACCCAAAAATCATTATGGATCGTAAAATCCGCTGGACTCCAGCCTACTTCTGTCGTATGACATTCTTTACAATCCATTGGATAATTACCGGATTTGTGATTGGGATTCGTACTACTATTGTATTGTTCCGTATGACATCCTTCACATTTATTCGGTGTATTGTTATAGCTTCCATTGTGACATTCATTACAATCTACTCCGATATGGCCTCCATCTAGTAACCAAAAATTATCGTGGATCGGAAAGTCCGCAGGACTCCAGCCTGCTTCTGTCGTATGACATTCTTTACAATCCATTGGATAATTACCAGATTTGTGATTGGGATTTGTACTGTTATTGTATTGTTCAGTATGACATTCTTCACATTGGTTTGGAGTATTGTTATAACTTCCATTATGGCATTCATTACAATCTACTCCGCTATGTCCCCCATCTATTAACCAAAAATCATTGTGTATCGGAAAGTCTGCAGGACTCCATCCGGGTTCTGTCGTATGACATTCTTTACAATCCATCGGGTAATTACCTGCTTTATGATTAGGATTCGTACTATTGTTATAATCAATTTGATGACATGATACACATTCATCTGAGGTATCTTCAAATGTCCCGTTCTTGTGGCATTGAATACATTCCAACCCTTCGTGTCCAAGTGTAAGTGGAAAAAACTCATCGTGCTCTGTATATTCAGCAGGTTTCCAGCCGGGATTTGTAGTGTGACATTCATTACAATCAGTTGGAAAATTGTTCTCTTGATGCTTTGGAAAGGTCGCTCCATTATAATCATCACTATGGCATGAAAAACACTCCGAAGAGGTATTGCTGTAATTCCCATTGATATGACATGCTGTACACTCAAGATTATCATGTCCCCCCTCCAATACAAAGTATGCATCGTGTTCTGCAAATTCCGCAGGACTCCACCCTGGATCGGTAGTGTGACAGCTTGCACAATCTGTTGTGATAATTAACTCGGAATGATTTGGATTTTGTGTGCTATTATAATTTTCTATATGACAGCCTTCACATGTTGTAGGTGTATTTTTATAATCAGGTGTATGACACTGTAAACATTCATTTTGTATTTCGATATGTGCTCCAGTCAATTCATAATATTCATCGTGAATGCTAAATTCCGCAGGACTCCAGCCCGGCTCTGTCGTATGACAACTTGCACAATCCGTACCTATTCCTACTGTCGAATGGCTTGGTCGTGTGGTACCGTCATATTCTCCTTGATGACACGAAATACATTCTGAACTCGCATTGGTATAATTTCCTTCTTCATGGCATACTTTACAATCATTCGTTTGATGACCGCCTTCCAATGGAAAAAAATTGTGATTCATATCATCCAATGATATATTCACATTCACTTCCGACCATGAAAAATCATCTATATTATGACATCTTTCACAATTTTGTGAAAATTGTACCTTGTCGTGATTTGGATTTTGTGTCCCAAAATAATCTTTGCTATGACAATTGATACAATCCAAGCCTATTGGTTCAAACATCAATTCGCTTGCTCCATTATGGCATTGATCACAGGATATTGTCTTATGCACTCCCAATAGCGGAAAACCAAGATTATCGTGAAGCTCATCAATATTACTTATCCCCCAATCATTAGAATTATGACAACTCGCACAGTCAAAACCCAGCGTATTTTGATGTATATCCGTATGACATGAGATACAGTCTTGCGAGGCTTCTTTAAAAATCAATGTCGCATGACACGATTTACAATCCAGATCTTTGTGTTGTCCTTCCAATGCAAATAGTGTAGAATCATGATTGAATCGGATAGAATTATCATTAACCCTCCAACTATCCGATGTATGGCACAAACTACATTCCATAGAAAAATCATTTCCATGAGGGTTTTGTGCCAGCAAAGAATTTGCTATAAGTATTAATATTAAAATATAAATTCTATTCATTCCATTTCTACGTTACTTTTGACTACGCTAATATTTTTATTTTAGATGCCTCGAAATATCTTTTTGTTATAAAATATCCATTTTTTTAGTGATTTAAGTAAAATAATTATATTTCAAGCAACCGAAGTCAATATTGATACGTAAATAAAATAAGTTAGGAAAAACCATTATATTATGACCAAAGCGATTCATCGTACTTATATTACAATATTAGTTTTAACAGAAATTGCAGTCCTTGCATATTTAATATACAAAGGGTATGACTATTATAAAATACCTCTTGAAGAAAGACCTTTTTCCGAAGTTCACAAAACGCTTAAACCGGGAGGAGTTTTAGGACACGGATATGGCATTATTGGAACTTTAATGATGATCGTCGGAGTATTTGGATATATGTTGAGAAAAAGAGTTAAAGTTATGTATCGTTGGGGTAGAATTAAGTATTGGTTGGAGTTTCATATATTTCTTTGCACTTTAGGACCGATATTAGTTGTATTTCATTCTGCATTTAAATTTGGAGGTTTAATATCGATTAGCTTTTGGAGTATGGTTGCAGTAGTACTAAGCGGAGTGGTGGGTAGATTTATTTATATTCAGATTCCCAGAACCGTTGAAGGGAAAGAGTTGGACATTGAAGATATTAACGAAATGCAAGAAGAGATTAAACATAATATTAAAGAAAATTATAACTTGAAAGAAGATTTATATCAAAAACTGGTATCATTATTGGATTCAAAAGAACAAACTCCCGGAGTATTAGCCACAATCTTCAATTTTAATTTTTCAGAAAGGAGAAAATTATTTAAGATAAAATCCTTATTGAAAAAGGAAATTAGCAATGAGCACTTTAATGAATTCATTGAATTAATCAAAAAAGATATTTCATTAAATACTAAAATTTCACATTTGAGTTTGATGAAAAAACTTTTCGGATACTGGCATGTGATACACTTACCCTTTGCTTTGATAATGCTTATAATTGCTATCGTACATGTTGGTATCGCAATCGCTTTTGGTTATACTTGGAAATTTTAATATTATTTATAAAAGATTATGGAAGTTTTAATAGAACAGATAATTATATACGGTGGTTTTACTCTAATATCTTTGATAATTGTTTTTATTTATTTAAACAAGAAAAAGAAACAAGCAAAAATCGTTAAAGTCAAAATAGAAAAGGCAATTGAAGACAAAATCCATGAGCCTGTTTCTCTACATCCTGATGTTGATTTGGATTTTTGTATCGGAAGTGGAGCATGTATTTCAGCTTGTCCTGAAAAAGATATCTTGGGACTGATAAATGGAAGAGCCACTTTGGTAAATGCATCAGAATGCATTGGACATGGTGCTTGCTTGCATGCTTGTCCTGTCGAAGCTATCTCACTTGTTATCGGAACAGAAAAAAGAGGAGTGGATCTTCCTCATGTGAATGAAACTTTTGAAAGTAATATAAAAGGGATATATATTGCAGGAGAATTGGGAGGTATGGGACTGATACGTAACGGTGTTGAACAAGGCATGCAAGCTGTTGAAAACATAGTTGCTAATGGTATTCCAAAAAACCACGAATTAGATTACGATTTGATTATTATCGGTGCCGGTCCGGCAGGGGTTTCAGCAACTCTTACCGCTAAACAAAATGGCTTAAACTTTTTGACCGTAGATCAAGATACTCTCGGCGGAACTGTTAATTCATATCCGAGAACAAAAATAATAATGACTCAACCAATGTTTTTGCCCACTTATGGCAAGGTGAAACTATATGAAACTTCTAAACAAAAACTTCTTGATATTTGGAATGAAGCTTTAGATAAAAACAATATAAAAATCAAAGAAAAGACTAAAATTGAAATCATTGAAAGATTTAAAGAAGGATTTAAAGTAATCTCGAAAACAGGAGAAGAATTCACGACCAAGAATGTACTCCTAACTATTGGTCGCAGAGGATCTCCAAGGAAATTGAATGTTCCGGGAGAAGAGGCATCTCCAAAAGTATTTTATAGATTGCTTGAGCCTGAAAGAATGATTGACCAAAATATTTTAGTTGTGGGCGGAGGTGATTCGGCATTGGAATCCGCTATGCTTTTAATGGACAATAATAATGTGGTATTATCCTACAGAAAAGATGCATTTTCAAGAGCAAAGCCCAAAAACAGGGAGAAAATACAGCGTGCATCTGAAGAAAATAAACTTGAAATACATTATAACACCAATGTTTTAGGTATTGAAGAAGACAAAGTTATTATGTTAAACAATGAAACTAATGAAAAATATGAATTACCTAATAATTTTGTATATGTGTTTATCGGTGGACAAATGCCTAATATATTTTTAAAGAAAATAGGTATAGAAATAGAAACACGTTTCAAATATACAATGAAATCATATCGAAAAAATTAATTTAATAAAAATATAAGTAAATGAATTTAAAAAACAAGATAAATATATTCATCAATAAATTATTTTCTGTTGCTGCAGCCGGAATTTATATGGTGCTAATTGCAATAATTATTGGAATTGCCACTTTTATAGAAAATGATTTTGGCACAAGTGCCGCTCAAAAAGTTATTTTTCAATCTACATGGTTTGAAATCATTCTGTGGCTATTTGGAATTACGGTTATAGTTAATATTTTCAAATATAAAATGTACAGAATGCAAAAATGGCCTGTATTTTTATTTCATTTATCATTATTGTTCATATTGGTAGGTGCAGGAATTACAAGATATTTTGGCATTGAAGGTTCCATGCACATAAGAGAGAAATCTTCTACTAACAAATTGATATCAAGAGAGCCCTATTTGAACTTCGATGCAATTTATAATAATAACAAATATAAATTCAATGAAAAAGTTTTATTTGCTTCCCTTGGAAACAACCGGTTCAAAAAAAGTTATCAATTAGGTGATAAAATTCTTAATATTGAACTTCAGGATTATATTCCCAATCCTGAAATGTCGGTAAGTGAAAGCAAAAACGGAAAGCCTGTACTTAAAGTGGTAGTAGCCGGAAAAATGGGAAGAGAAGACAAATTTTTAAAACAAGGGGAAATAAATAATTTTGGTGGTGTTATTTTTAATTTCGGAAAAAGAATTCAAAATAACAGCATAAACATCAAATATGAAAATGATTCTCTTTTTATAAGGTACGACAAGCCATTGCAGGTAATGGTAATGAAAACAAGAGAAAAGACTACTCTAGAACCGAATATTTGGCATCCATTAAAATTAAAAGCTCTGCATACCGGAGCCGGAACAAGTATTGTTTTTAAAGAATTTTTTCCAAAAGCTGAAATTAAATGGACTTCGGGGAGCAGAAAAATGGACAGCCGAAGTGATGCTATGCTTAAAATGACATTTAAAAGCGGAGAAGAATCAAAGACAGTTTCCATTATTGGTGGTGAAAATTTCAGAGGTACTCCTCAAATAGTAACAGTAAACGGTATTAGCATTGCAGCATCTTACGGGCCAAAGGATATTTATTTACCTTTTGCCATCAAACTTAAAAAGTTTATTTTAAAACGTTATGCCGGAACTAATAATCCGTCTTCTTATGAAAGCAAAGTTACTGTTCTGGATAAAACAAAAAACATAAAGTTTGACTACCATATTTATATGAATCATATACTCAATTATGGAGGATACAGATTTTTTCAGTCTTCTTATGATCCTGATGAAGCCGGAACTATTTTGAGTGTAAACAAGGATTATTGGGGCACTTTGATTACTTACTTAGGGTATTTTTTGCTGACCTTAGGTTTGATTGCATCATTATTTATTAAAAACGGAAGGATGAGAGTCCTTGGAAGAAAATTAGAAAAATTAGAAAAATTATAAAATGAATTATATAAAAAATATATTGCTTGTATTGATTATCATAAGCTCATTTTTTCACGTGAGTACAGCTGCTGATCCGGTAAAACAATTACCGGAAATCTCAAAAGATCATGCCAAGGAATACGGAAAAATTATAGTAAGAGATTTCAAGGGAAGAATAAAGCCAATGAATACTTTGGATTTGGAGGTTTTACGTAAATTGAGTGGAAAAAGTGAGATTTACGACCAAAATGCCGATCAGGCAATTCTTGGAATTATAATGTTTCCCAATCAATGGAGTCAAGTACCTCTTATCAAAATCGGAAGGCACAAAAATATTAGAAACCTTATAAAAAAGAGGGGTAAATTAGGGGCTTATGATGATTTTTTTGATAAAAACGGGAATTATATTTTCAAAGACCTTGTGAGAAAAGCATTTCAGACCGAAACAAGAGACCGAGGAAAATTTGAAAAAGAACTGTTGAAACTTGATGAAAGGATAAATATCTTTAATATGCTGGTAAATCAGAGACTTCTATATATTTATCCTATACCTTATAATTCCTCACAAAAATGGATGTCTCCTTATGAAATAAAACAAGATGCTGACAGTAACAATAATGATGAATTATATACTTATTATTCAAAACTTTTTCCTGCATATAATACCTCAATTGGCGAAGCTATAAAAACAAATAATTGGGATTTGCCAAATCAAATTGTCAATGAATTTAGAGAGAACCAAATCTCAAATGCGACAAATATACCAAGTAATTCAAAATTTAAATTTGAGCTATTATTAAATAAACTGAATATTTTTCAGAGAGTAAGAAATATTTATGGTCTATTGGGATTTTTGGTTCTAATCCTATTTTTTATTAAAGTATTCAAACCCTCAATTTTTCTGGATAAAGCATTTAAAATTGTCTATGTATTGGTTTTTCTCACATTTCTATTCCAAATGACTGGTTTAGGAATGAGGTGGTATATAAGCGGTAGAGCTCCTTGGAGCAACGGCTATGAGTCTTTAGTATATATCAGCTTTACTACAATGTTGGCAGGTGTTATATTCGGTAGAAAATCCTGGGGAGGATTAGCAGCAGCTTTGATTTTATCTTCAGTTATATTAATGGTAGCAGGATTAAGTCTATTTGATCCTGAAATCACACCTTTAGTTCCTGTACTAAAATCATATTGGTTGACTATTCATGTTTCTTTGGAAGCAGGAAGTTATGGCTTTTTACTGCTTGGAGCAATATTAGGATTTATCAATTTGTTATTGATGATTTTTATGAAAGAGTCAAATAAATCCAGAGTAATGAAGACTATAAAAGAACTAACAATAATCAGTGAAATGACTCTTCTTGCAGGTTTGGTAATGGTAAGTATCGGCACACATCTAGGAGGAGTATGGGCAAATGAAAGTTGGGGTAGATATTGGGGATGGGATCCAAAAGAAACTTGGGCTCTAGTTACCGTTTTGGTATATGCTTTTATCTTGCATTTACGCTTTATCCCAGGTATGCGAGGGATCTTTACATACAATTTTTCAACTCTTTTTGGTTTTGCAACAGTTATGATGACCTATTTCGGAGTAAATTATTATTTGTCAGGATTACATTCTTATGCAGCAGGAGATTCTATTCCAATTCCACCATCAGTATATTATACCGCTTTAATTTTTGCTGCAATAAGTTTCTTCGCTTATATCAAAGCCCGAAAATTGAAAATTAATTAAGTTGTATTTTTATTTCATTCTGTATTAGATTGATGTCTTTTACTGGACATCTAAGCTAATACTTTCTAGCTTCATTTTAAAATAAAAAATTATCAAATGTTATTATTAAAATATATTTCAATACTTTTCTCACTTATATTTTTTACAACAATTGCAAACAGTCAAGAAAGCTCTTTTGAAAAGGTTTCAAAACAATACAGTCTAGTTTTGTCATTAGTCGATAATACAAAAAGTACATACGATAATATTAGCAAGACAGGCTTTGGAATTGAATTGGATTACGCTTGGAAATTATCGGGATACAATAAGAAAAAAAACGTTTATTTATCAATTCCAATCGGATATCAACAGTTTATTTCAGCCCAAACAAAAGATCTAAAAGTTTTATTCTACGGCTGGTCGGTTAGACATGAATTGAGAAAAAATAAAAAATGGACTCCATTTCTCTCATATAGTTTATTACTGAATCAGACTTGGTTCGATAAAATAAAGGGAAGCAATATGGGGCATCAAACAAGGTTTAGTATTGGTCTGAATAGAAGAATTAAAGACAAATTACTTTTCACTATTATTATAAATTACAGTTTCATTAGAATACCAAGCCTAAATAACGAAAAAGCCGATAGGATTAATAGAATTTCTATTGGTTCGGGTTTTAGATTTGGGAGATAATATAATACCAAATTAACTCTAAATTGTCGTATATATTACATTTTAATCTTCCAATATTTATTCGACACCTTAAAGTAAATTTGGTGTAATTTCTTTTTACTCCATTTTCCCTAACATTTGCTTTGCTTCTTCATATTCTGGATTCAATTTTAGGGCTTGCTCAAAATCTGGTCTGGCCGCTTCACTATTTCCACCTAAGTAATGGGTCAGGCCTCTAAAATAGTATCCTTTGGGATTAGATTTATCAACATTTACCATAATATTGAAGTTATCAAAAGCTTTTTGTAATGAATCCTGCTTAAGATAAATAATCCCGGAATTAAGATATGAAGCGGTATATGACGGATCTATCAATACAATCTTTTTGTAAGTGTCCAAGGCTTTTTGCAGTTCGCCATTATTCTGATAATAAAAGGCGAGGTAGTGCATTGCTTCGACATTGTTTTTGTCGATTAATATAGCGTTTTTATAATAAGTCTCAGCGGTAGAATCCTTTTGCTCTTCCGCCAATTTACCTAATTGTAGCCACGCATCAATATGTTCAGGATTATTTTCAACTACCGTAAGAAAACTATTTTTGGCTTTTGCTAATTGGTTCATTTCTTTGAAATTTACACCTAGCATAAAGTATGCTTCCGGGTTATCTGGAGATAGATACAGAATACTGTTTATTGTACTAAGGGATTTATCATAGTTTTTTACTATAAAATAAAACTCCGAAAGTTTGAGCAAACTCGGTATTCTTTCGGGATAGAGACTGACCACTTTTTCCATAGTATTAATAGCATATCTCGAATCGGCATCATCAAGGTAAATATTTGCTAAAGTGTGATAATATACCGGATTTACAGAATCTATTTTCATAACTCTTTTCATATCCTTAATAGCATCTTTATATTTCTCGTTATTGTAAAAATACTTAGCTCTTTCGTATAGGATTTTAGCATCGTTTGGTTTTGTTTCTACGAGTTTATTTAATTGTTCCAAGGTGGGGTCGGAAGGAATCGTCACCTCTTTGACTTTATCATCATTTTTACAGGAAAATAAAAATGCAAGCACAAATACATAAATTAAAGTATTTCTCATCTGTTTATTTTTTTTATATTATACCAATTTAACTATAAAATGACGCATATATTACATTTTAATTTTCCAATATTTTCGTTAAAATACTCGCCATAGCTAGGCTATGCCTGTGTTTTTTAACTCAATCTTGAAAAATTAATTCTATAATATTTATACGACATCTTAAAGTTAATTTGGTATTATACCAACGAAAATATGCAAATTTATGTTTAAATTACATTATATTTGATAAAAATATTAAAATTGATATATGAAGTTTAGTTATTGTGTTTTTATATTCTTTCTATTTAGTTCTTATACCGCTAGTTCCCAAAACAATCCCCCCGATGAACTCAGAGCTGCTTGGGTGGCTACCGTAACCAATCTCGATTGGCCCAATTCGTGGGACAAGGGCAATGTCGAAGCACAAAAGGCTTCATTTATCAAACTTATAGAATCCTTGAAAGAGGTAAATATCAATACTGTTTTTTTTCAAGTACGTACGGAATGCGATGCATTTTATAATTCTGATTATGAGCCCTGGTCACGGTATTTAACGGGAACTCAAGGCAAATATCCGGGATACGATCCTTTGGAATTCGCTATTAAAGTATGCCACGACAGAGGTGTTGAGCTTCATGCTTGGCTCAATCCCTATAGGGTTAATGTTTCTAAATATGATAGTGGAAATTATTATGACCAAAAGCATATTTATAAAAAACATCCTGATTGGATATTGAAATATTCGGATGGAAAAAAAATACTAAATCCGGGCTTGCCGCAAGTCCAATTATTTATAAAAAAAGTTGCCGGGGATATTATAAGCAAATACGATATTGATGGTATTCATTTTGATGATTATTTTTATTCTTATGGTGGTACTCCGGACAATTTGGATATTGATACATACAATACTTACGGAAGTGAGTATTCTAGTATCGGAGATTTTAGACGTGGTAGTATAAATAAAATGATTAAAAATGTGATGGATACTATTCTTGAAACAAAGCCTTTTTTGCGATTTGGAGTAAGCCCTTTCGGCATTTACGGCAATGGGATGAATCCTCCCGGAATTACGGGTTTAAACGCATATGATGTCATATATTGCGATCCTCTAGAATGGTTAAAAGAGGGTATGGTAGATTATATAAATCCTCAATTATATTGGCCAACAGGAGGTAATCAGGATTTTGGAAAACTGCTACCTTGGTGGGCAGATTGGGCAATCCAATACAATCGTGATGTGTATGCAGGACATGGCATATATAGACTGGATGATTATCCGGCTGAATCATTTTTTGATGACTATCTCCACGAATATAAAGAATACTTCAATTTTTCTAATAATGAAAAGATGCTAAGGTACGGAGGATGGAGTTTGGAAGAAGTCATAAGACAGATAAATATCGTAAGGCAAAACAGAAATAAAAATGCAAAAGGTAGTGTGTATTTTAGAGCAAATGACTTCGATAGAGTGAATAATCTAAAAAAATACATTGTGGATAATGCTTATAAATATAAGACATTATTACCAAATCAATACTGGAAATATTCGTCTAAACCCGATAAAGTAACTAATATCAGATACGAACAAATACCGGAAGGATTCACTTATAGAATCGTTTGGGATATGGGTGATACCCTGAGTCGGTATGCTGTGTATAATACTACAAATTTCGGATTGGCAGCCCCCGAAAAGCTCATGGATGTTTCATTCAATAATTATTATATTCCCAAATCAGATATTGTCTTGGATAATTTGTCAATAGCTATTGTTAAAATTAATAGATTTTGGAAAACCGGAGATATCAGTTCTTCTTTTACTATTCCAAAACCGGATATTCCGAACCTACTTACCCCTGATGATAAGTATGCTTCACTATCTAGAAGTGACATGTTTACTTGGAATACCGCTAATTATGCAGGAAAATATGAAATAGAGTTTTCAGAGGATTTAGAGTTTAATAATATTGTAGATTCATTTAGTATAAATAATACTTCATTGCCGGCAAACAGATTGTCTTTAAATGGAGAAAAACCCTATTACTGGAGGGTTAGAGCGGCAAATATCGCAGGATATAGCGGATATTCAAGTATTAGAAAAGTTACTACCGGATTTCCCAAAACTCCAAACATTACTTATCCTACCAGTGATGAAAAAAATATTCCCTTGGATTTAACGGTTGAATTTGACGTGAGCGATAAGGCGGATTCCGTTCACTTGCAAATCTCAAAAATCAACAATAAATTTGATCCTGTCAATATAAAAATAGATACTGTAATTAGTAGGGGAAATGGCTTTACTCTGCAAAAAACATTGGGAAAATATTCCGTGTATTTCATCAGAATAAAGGCTAAAAACCATTTGGGATACAGTAATTGGAGCGAAGTAGTAAAGTTTAGGACATTGATGCCTGTTCCTGATAAAACGGAAATTATTCAGCCAAAAAATAATTCCGGATTGGATGAAAATAGCGATAAAATCGAATTTTTATGGAATAATGCAACAAATGCATCTTATTATAAATTCCAAATCTCAGAAAAAGAAGATTTTTCTATTTTGATAAAAGATGATAATGTATATACCGGATTGAAGTATATTTATCACAATCCACCTGTTAAAAAATGGATGTATGCTAGGGTTGCCGGAAAAAATATCGGCGGATTGGGGACTTGGTCTGATCCTGTACATTTTGTTTTGGACAACTCAGTTGATGTACAGGATTTAAGGGGAAAATCCCGTGATATTTACGTATTTCCCAATCCAAGTGAGGATAATTTTAGTATTATAATAGGACAAAAATCAATGGATATAAGTATTGGTATTTTTGATTCCACCGGAAAAAAATTATTTACAGAAAGTGTCGCCACATATCAAAACAATGAAGTATTGTCTTTTGATATAAAACAATTCATTTGTCAACCTTGTTTCATTAGAGTAACAACACAAGAATTTACTAAAACAATCAAATTAATAAAAAAATAAAATATGGAATCGATTTTATCGTATGCTCACTCCGGACTTAGATGGATATTTATCATTATGGTATTGTATTCTCTAATAAAAAATCACAATTCTTATGCTGATAAAAAAACCATAGATATACCTTTATATACTCTTATACTTTTCGCTCTTCAAATATTTATTGGTATAATTTTATACTTTCTTAGTAATAATGTAACTTTTGAATCGGGGTTTATGAAAAGTGCCCAACACAGGTTCTTTACGGTTGAGCATAGCTTTGGGATGATTTTAGCCTTTATAATAATGTTTTTGGGATATAGCAAATCAAGAAAAAAACCTATATCTTATCGAAACAAAACGATAAAATTGTATTATGCTATTGCTTTAATAATCGTGATTGCCAGTATTCCTTGGCCATTCAGAGGATTTGGTAATTCTTGGTTTTAGCGAGATAAACTTATCGGCACAATTATTGTTATTCTACCTGAGTAAATACTTTAATATTAAAATCAGATTATGTTTCCTGAATATGACGTAATAGTAGTCGGTGCGGGTCATGCCGGAAGTGAGGCGGCAAGTGCCGCAGCCAATATGGGATCAAAAGTTTTGCTTGTGACTATGAATATGCAAAACATAGCACAGATGTCTTGCAATCCCGCTATGGGTGGTGTTGCTAAGGGACAAATAATACGCGAAATAGATGCTTTAGGCGGTTATTCTGCTATTATTACCGATCATACAATGATTCAATTCAGAATGTTGAATTTATCAAAAGGTCCTGCTATGTGGAGTCCGAGAGCGCAAAGCGACAGGCATGAATTTTCTGATTTATGGAGAAAAACCCTAGAGTCACAGGAAAATATCGACTTTTGGCAAGATATGGTAACAGGACTCATCGTAAAAAACGGTGCAGTTAAAGGGGTATATACACAATTAGGGGTGGAAATCAGGTCAAAATCAGTAATTCTAACCAATGGTACATTTTTAAATGGGATAATTCATATAGGAGAAAAACAATTTGGGGGTGGAAGAATACAAGAAAGAGCAGCAAAAGGACTGACCGAACAATTGGTGGAACTGGGATTTGAAGCAGGAAGAATGAAAACAGGAACTCCTCCAAGGATAGATGGTCGAACTATTAATTATAATGTACTAGAAGAACAACCGGGAGATAAGGTTCCAAAGCGTTTTTCTTTCACGGATACTCCTGAATTAACCGATCAAGTATCCTGTCATATTACTTATACCGACACCAAAGTTCACGATATATTGAAAACCGGCTTTCTGAAATCACCCTTGTTCAACGGGCGAATACAGGGGGTTGGACCGAGATACTGCCCTTCTATCGAAGATAAGATCGAAAGGTTTAGCTCCAAAGACAGTCACCAACTATTCATCGAGCCGGAAGGAAGAAATACGTATGAGGTGTACCTCAACGGGTTTTCGTCTTCACTTCCTGAAGATGTTCAATACAAGGCAGTGAGAAATCTCAAAGGTTTTGAAAATGCTAAAATGTTCAGACCAGGTTACGCTATTGAGTACGATTATTTTCCTCCTACTCAATTGACACATACATTGGAAACAAAAACTATAAAAAACTTGTTTTTTGCAGGACAAATAAACGGTACTACCGGTTATGAGGAAGCTGCCGGACAAGGACTAATAGCGGGTATAAACGCACATCTCAACATAAACGACCGAGATCCATTTGTATTAAAAAGAGATGAAGCATATATAGGAGTATTAATAGATGACCTAATCAACAAAGGTACTGATGAACCCTACCGTATGTTTACATCTAGGGCTGAATACAGAATTTTGCTGAGACAAGACAATGCAGATATCAGATTGACCCCTTTGGCGCATACATTGGGAATGAAGAGTGCGGAACAAAGAATGGTAAGTGTTAAAGAAAAACTAAATACTCA
Organism: Saprospiraceae bacterium; assembly: GCA_027011385.1. Lineage (GTDB taxonomy): Bacteria > Bacteroidota > Bacteroidia > Chitinophagales > Saprospiraceae > JADJGA01. The sequence continues at coordinate 17,933 of JALVAD010000331.1, forward strand.
AAAAGAGATAAAAGAATATCTTAAGGTTACCAGTGTTAGTCCCGGTGAAGTAAACGATTTGTTTGAATCCGTATCATCGTCACCTTTGACGCAAAAAGTAAAATTGAACAAAGTACTTCTTCGCCCCCATATCAATTTTAATAAACTGCGAAAGGTATTACCAGATTTAAATGATTTTCTGAATAATTTCAATAATGACGATATTGAATATTCAGAAATAAGTATAAAATACGAGGGTTATATCAAGAAAGAAAGAGAGATGGCAGGTAAAATGAATAGGCTTGAAGAAATCAAAATTCACCCTGATTTTGATTATAACAAACTTCAATCCCTATCTTACGAAGGACGCGAAAAATTGATAAAAATAAAACCCGCTACCATCGGTCAAGCTAGTAGAATAAGCGGTGTGTCTCCCTCTGATATCTCCGTTCTCTTGATTTATATGGGAAGATAAGGTTTCCGCCAAGGGGTATATTATTTCACCTTCACCTTTAACCCCTCACTATGACTACTAAATTCAGGTGCATAATAGCTTTGCAATTCTGCAATACCATTGGAGAAAACCCCTGATTGGGTAGCTCTAAGCGAATATTCGAGTACAAAAACACCTCTAGGCAAAAAGTCAATGAAGAAATTCATTTTGGTATCCCTTGGATTTTGATAATACCCCAATCCTCCTTGCCAATGATATCCACTTAGTTGCTCCAAAGGTTCAAAAGTAGCTGCTCTCTGATCGGAAAGATGTACAAATTCCATTTCCCTATCTACTTGAAGGCGGATTTTTACCCTTATAAGATCACCGGGATTAAGAACATCATCTCTTTTTATTTCAGTCATTTGTTCACCTTTGTCCGTATTTTTTACCAGATACAATTCTCTTTTGATTTTCAAAGGTGTGTCTTCAAAGCTTTCTATTCTATCCAAATCCTGTAGGTATTGCCAGTAAACAGCCCCCCAAGCAATGTCTTTATTCGGGTTTTCTATTTTAATATTAGACAATGTAGGAGAAATTGTATTTCCTGCCCATTTTTTCTTGTAATAACCCGTACCTGATTGAATATCGTCTTTGGCTAAATCTTTGGTAATATCTTTATCTGCAACATAGATTTTGACCAATCCTGTTTCACTAATCTTACCTCCTTGGTCAAAAAGCAATGAATAAATAGCTGAAACGGTAGCCTTATCTGTTTTCCATCTGTTGGTCTGCTTATTTTTCAATAGCCAAATCTTAAGTTGATTGACTATTTCCATATCGTTATTGACTTCGTCAAAAGCCTCTATCATCAAAGCCTGTGTTTCTATCGGCATTTGCCACCAGTGATAACCATGATATGACTTCCAATACATGCCCAATTCTTCATCGGTAATAGACTGTTCTTCGGCTGCTCTCAATACTTCTTTTGCTATTGAAGTTTCATCTCCCCTGTGCAATACCAGTGCTAACATTCCTTTGAGATAAAGAGGTCTGTCAAGCCAATATTTTTTAGCTTGTCCAAAGTAATAGTCATATGCTTTTTGTAAATCTTCATTCATTTCCTGCTCCGTATAAAACTGAATAGCATACATATAATGAATCATCAATGAACCTAGATGATTTTTATCTAAATCAATTTTCCCTTCTGCTGCCAATTCCAATAATTTTTTATAGTCTTTAACTACATCTCTATTGACAAAATCAATTGCATTATTCAGTATTTTACCTAATTCTCTTTCTCCATCTATCAACTGGAGTTTTCTCATTCTACCAAAAGTCTCGATGATATATTGGGTGATGTATCTACTGCTTTTGCCGTGAACAAACCAAGGGAATCCACCATCAGAGTTTTGTATTCCCTTTAGTTTTCTTATAAAAGCATTTTTATTATTTTTTACTTGATTGAGGTCAAATAACAAGGCGATATTACGTTTTTGCTGTTCTTCATCAATAGCATCAAGTATCCAAGGAGTCTCCTCCAACAAAATGTTTTTCAGTTCCTGATTTTTGCTAAGACTGCTCAACAATACATCTTTATCAGCATTTGTTTTAGCCTTGCTCCATTTATCAAAAACCCTTTTGATTTTTGGATTGTCATCTGTAATCTTTTTGGCAAGTAGATTGGAAAAAAGAGCATTGGTATAGCTAATTGAATTTTCACAACTTACATTATCAAGATATGGCAGAGACTGTATCGCTAACCAAATAGGATGTGATGTAGCCTCAATAGTAAAGCTTATATTTTTTAGGTCTTTTCCTGTAGAATTTGCCAGACTTTTGAAGGTGAATGTTTTTGTTTCACGTCCTTTTACCCAAAGAGGCATTGTCTCAGTGACAAGTTTTTGATTGGTCAAAACCGGTAAAATTCCTTCTTCTGCATCACTAAAATCTCCGGCTTTTGCATAAAATCTATATATAAGCAAATTGCTTACATTTTTTGGGAATTTGAGTTTCCAGCTTACAAGAGCAGAACCTTTTGCATCAGTTGAAAAACTGTTGATTTTATTTCCTTTCAGAAATATAGTTTCCAATGGCTTCATACTTTCTGCATCATATAATTCTACCCAAGCAGTCCCGTCGAGTGATTTGTCCGTAAGATTATCGATTTTGGCTTTGAATGTCAATTCATCTCCCTCTCTGACAAATCGCGGATTGTTTGGAGTAATCATCAGTTCTTTTTGAGTGATGATTTCCTTCTCACTATACCCGGATTTTAGGTCTTTGGTATGGGCAAACATCCTCAATTTCCATTTTGTAAGAGCATCATTCATCTTGAATTTAAGAATGAAATTACCGTCTTTATCCGTGATAATATCAGGATAAAAGAATACCGTCTCGTTGAGATTTGTTCTGAGTTGTACTTCTTGACTATCTTGTGATTTATCCGATTCTGTAGAATCATTAGAAGTTACACCTTCAGGATCATAATAGTTTGGTGTATCTCCTTCATATACTTCAACTGCTTCTGCAGAAACAGCATTAGGTGCAGCACCCATATTCATTCTTTTAGTCATTTTTACTTCTGATCTCATCGATACGCCATCTGAAAAGTACAAATCTCTACCATAATTGCTAGCCACATGGAATCCAAACCAATTGAGTCTTCTATATATTTTTTGATATCTGTTGGTATGGTGATCCTTCCAATCTCTATCATATAAATACCGTGCATTGGAGGTATTGAATCCATATGATTTGGTAAAATTGTGATTTACTATTGGATAATAAATACTCTTCTGCCAATCTTGTTTATATATTTTATCCAAAGAAGCATCATACATATTTGCCAGAATCTCACCAAGAACTTTATCACCGTTTTTTCCACTTATCTTAATTCTCCATTCTTCATCTTGACCGGGATACAATTTGCTTCTAAAACTCAGGTATTCAAATTTCAGTTCTTTGTCTTCCCAAGGAACATTGATAGTTTTTGTTTCATTATAGAACCTGTTGTTGTAAACAAAAGTATTTTCAATAATGATTCCGCCTTTGTGCTCATCCAATATTTTGATTGTAATATCTTTTGAATTGCTTAGATTCAACCAATTTTTTCCAAATAAATCAGAATTCCCTTTCCAAAGATTATAATACACATTTAGGTTTTTGACAGCTGATTGCCATTTTATTTTTGCACTTGTTGTCGGGATATACTTCTCTTTGTCCGTTTCTGTCAATAAGATAGTTTTTGCTGGGTTTTTAGCGGAAGAATACACAGAAGAGAATTTTTCTAACTTTATATTTTTTCCACTAGGATCGTCAAAGTTCAAAACGATTTTGTATTCTCCAACAGGCAGATCAACTATATATTTTTCTTTGATTCCGGTATCAAAATCAATTGTTTTTACAGTTTTCTCTATACTCCAATATTTTGGTTCATCTTCATTTTTGTAAGCAAAAAATGGGAATTCTTTTTGAAATTCTGCTTTACTATAGATAAAAGTATCGGGTTTAGACCAAAACCTTGATTTGTATAGCACAGATGGTTCTACCAGTTTGTAAATGGTAATTGTACCTTTTGCATTTACTTTTTGTCCGCTGTGATTTGTGGAATTTATCTCTATTTCAACCGGTTTATCAGTTTTTGTCATTGAATTGACATTCATAGAAATATTTACATTGTTTACGCCGGCATTAATTTTTTTTACTGCCGAATGAGTTTCTCCAGTCATATCAATCACATCAGCTTTGACTTGATATTTGAAATTGGGAAGTCCGGAATTCAAGTCAATATCATCAGCAAATAGTTCTACGGGAATGGTGAAATTTCCATTATTGTCAGATTTTGTTTCACCATGAGCAATTTCAATCATACTTTGAGTAGTGAAATATCTCCAAAAATAAGGGTAAAATACAGTCCTTTTTACGGTAAATACCACAGTAGCATTTTGTAAAGGAAAGCCTGAAAAAGATTTAGCATAACCTTGAAGCTTTATTTTATCTCCGAGTTTGTAGTCCCCTTTATAATCCTCAAAGGATACTTCAAATTTTGGTCTTTTATATTCTTCAACCCTAAATGAAATCATACTTCCGGTAGTTTGTTCTTGGATTCTCATATTTCCTGTCAATCCGGATTGGGGAATAACAAAACTACCATTGAAAGTACCAAATTCATTGGTTGAAACCCGTGCATCACTGATTTTTTGCCAATTTGCATCTTTGAATTCCAACTTAATTCCTCGCTTATTTGCTTTGATAGAAGGGATTCTGTCCTTATCACTATGAATATACAGCCCCTTGTAATAGACAGTTTGACCCGGACGATAAATAGCACGATCGGTAAAGAATAAAATTTTATTAAAGCTTCGCTCGTGATAGTACCTTTGTGAATATACATTCTCTTTCAGATCCAATACATCTTTTCCTTTTGAGACAATAACATCATAAGCGCCGTGTCTGTCATTAGATTTATACTTGATATAACCTTTTGAATTTGTTTTAGCGGATAGAAACTGTACTTTTCTTCGTTCTCTGTATCTCCTATCCCATTCCATATAGCTCAATGCGACATTTGCGTTTTCTATTGCTTTTCCTGTTTCGCGGTCAACTACAAAAATATAGTTTTCGTTTTTAATAGTTTTCTTCCAAAAAGCCAATCGTGATATATGTATAAATTGATAAGCGAGAATATCATCATTTTTAGTAAAACTATTGTTTGTTGAAGATAACAAAGCATACGTGCCAATCGGAAGTGAGCTAATTCCTGTTTCTACGGTATGCTGTCTATAATCCCCGTCATTTGGCAAATTGATATCCCAAGATTTCAAGCTTGGCAATTGTTTTAAGAAACTTACCTTATTATCATTTTTATTGTATTTCTCAATTTGTTCTTGATTTATTTTAATTAATCTGAAGTATAGCTTATCAATATTTTTGAATCCGATATTGACCAATATATTTTCATCAGGAAGATTTACTTTTTCAATATTAACAGTTAATTGTTTTTTTTCTATCTGATCCAATAATTGTGCGCAAAGGGAAGCGCCAAATGTTTCGCTGTGGTTCTTAATTACATTTAGACAAATATCTCTGGCTTCTTTTATTTTCCATTTGGAATCAGGGTTTTTATCGCTATTTTCACCCATATTTTTATATAAAACAGCCTTTTTGTACTTCACTTCTGCAACTGATTTTGTATCAGAGTATTCCTCAATTAAATGATCTAGAGTCTTTAGGTAGAGAGTCTGTTTGTCTGATTTTTTATATTGGCCTGACACAAAATCCAATCTTTTAAGAGCAATATCTATCAACTCTTCATAATCTTTAGTTTGAAGATTGTTTTTTTCCAATTCCTGAAATAGACATAGAGTCTTGAATTTAGGATCGTTTTTATCGGTGTTTTTTAATTCTATTTGCGTAAAAACAGCTGGTTTTGCAAAATATTCACCATTGTTTATTATAAATGACTGTTTGGTTTTAGGAAGATAATTTCTGTCATTTTTGAAATGTTCCAAAGCGCGATAAGCTAAAATTTCATAAAGATTATCCCGCATTTTCTCAGTTTTTTTGGAATCTGTAAATATTTCCTTGTATTGTTTAAAAGAAACATCCTTTAAGCCGGAATCAGAAATTGATTCATTGAACAATTTATTAGACTCTTTTATGAATCGTGAGATTGACCATGTTTGTATATCATCATTTGTAGTGTCATTACTTTCTGTGATTTTACGTATTCTCCACAAAGAAGCATTCAGATATTTATCATAAAATTCTCCAAGAATAGATTGAAATATCTGTTTATCCGGAAAACTTGCCTTAATTATCTCCTTACGCAATACTTTTTCAAAACTTTCCAGGTTATCTTCAGCAAGAAAATTGGAATACTTTCCTTTATAAAACAGAGCCTTTATTTTTTGCCCACCTTCTTTATCTTCGTCAGCATACTTGTAAATTTCCTCAACGATTTTTATAGCTGATTTATAAAGACCTTTTCTTTCTAGAGAATCCACTTTGTGCCAAGCAGAATTGTAATTATAATTGGAGTGTTTAGTTGCCATATTGGTTGTTTTGCTGGTATTACACGCAAAAGATGTAAGAAAAAATAAAACTAAAAGCGAAAAAACTGATTTATACATGATATGATAAGAGTTTGTTTGATATTAAGACGTACAAAAATGTAAAAAAGGTGTATGAAGGCAGTAAAATTTTTGGAATTAATTTTTATACCCATTAGAACCCACCTCAATCCTGCCTTACAAGGGAGGAAGCTGCAACCCCCAGTGAAATACTTCGTTGATTTCACAGGGTAAACCGCAAAAGCTCCACTTTTTATCCTAAAAGACTAATCTACTTTAGCCTTTACAAGCAATTGTATTCACTCTCCCTTCCCTTCATGAGGGAAGAGCCGGGGATGGGTGCTAGAGGATAATGGTTAGAAAAAAACCTAACAATTAAAATTAATTTATACAAAATCGCAACACCCTTTAGAACCCAACTCAATCCCCTGATAAGCGAGTGTCTCTGACCTCGCTTCTTGCAGTAAACCCAGTGAAATAAATTTTCAATTTAGGCGAAGCCTATTTCACAGGGTAAATCACAGAAGCTCCACTTTTTATCCTAAAAGACTAATCTACTTTAGCTTTTACAAGCAATTGTATTCACTCTCCCTTCCCTTCGTGAGGGAAGGGTCGGGGATGGGTGCTAAAGGATATTGGCATAAAAAAGCTTTAATAATTGGAATAAACTTAAACAATATCGGGAAAAAGCAGAATAATAT
>JALVAD010000332.1 GCA_027011385.1 Saprospiraceae bacterium
ATAATGGATGTAAAAGGGAAATTGCTTTATAGTTTGGAAGTAAATAAATATAAGACAAGTTTTGAAGTTGATATAAAAGACTTTAATTCCGGACTATATTTGGTTAAATATAAATCAAAAACAGGTACAGTAAATATTGATAAATTGATTATAAGTAAATAAAAAATTGACTGCAACCTTCAAGGTTGAAACCTTGAAGGTTGTTTTAAAAATACTAAAAAAAATATGATAAAGCAAATATATTTATTATTATTATTCACATTTACTCAAGGATTTAATGCTTTAGGACAAAGTAAATATGATTACAATTGGATATTTGGAGGAAGTTATAATGGAGAAGTCCACAATGGAAATATCTTAGATTTTAATAAAAATAGAAAGATTGATACATTATTACTAGGTTTAAAAATGGGAGCCAATAATGCAGAGATAAGTGATAGGGAAGGCAATTTATTGTTTTATACTAATGGATGTCGAGTGATAGACAGTACACATCAGATAATGATGGGAGGAGATAGTATTAGTTATGGAGATGCATGGGAGAAATTTTGTCACGATGAATGGGGATCGGGTTATCCTACCTTTCGCAATACAATAGCATTACCTGATCCGGGCAATGAACAAGGATATTATTTGCTTCACAAAAGGGGAGAGTGGGGAGATGGAACAGCAGTATATGCTCCCGAAGTATATTATAGCTATATTGATATGGAAGGAAATGGAGGGAAAGGTCGAGTTACAGAGAGAAACAAAATTATATTTTCTACTAGCAATCTGGTACACGGTTATATGACTGCTTGCAAACATTCTAATGGTAAGGATTGGTGGGTGATACAGATGGAGCGCGATACTAATTTGTACTTCAAAATACGGATAAGTTCTGACACTATCACGGTTGATTCGCAGAGTATCGGTCCTCGATTTGTGCAGGATTCCAATCCCGGCCAAGCGGTATTTTCACCGGATGGTAGCAAATATATATTGTATAATCCAGCCAATGAGGCATTGATATATGATTTTGACAGAGAGACGGGAGAGCTTAGCAATTTGCATCAGGTGGAAGTTCAGGACAGTGGATATTTCTATGGAGTAGCGGTATCGTCCAATTCCAGATATTTGTATCTTTCGGCTCTTTTTGATTTATATCAGGTTGATTTAGGGGCGGATGATATGCAATCCTCATTGACACATATAGATCATATAGATGGATTTAAAGATCCGATTTCTTTTAGTTATTTCAATTTTTCGCAATTAGCCCCTGACTGCAAGATATATATAGTCAGTGGCACTACCAATAATCACCTGCATGTAATCAATAAGCCAAATGAAAAGGGTAAAGCCTGTGATTTTCGGCAGCATTCATTGTTTTTGCCAAAAAGGAATAAAAATTTTTCCATTCCCAACTTTCCCCACTTCCGTATTGATGAGGAGCAGATATGTGATAGTACATTGACGATGATACCGAGAGCATTTTGGGTAGCAGATAAGATTGATGTCAGCATATATCCCAATCCTGTCCGTGATAATATGACTTTGCGGTTTAGTTCACCTGTGACTAAGGAAATGAGTTATACGCTATACGATATACAAGGCAGGCAAGTAAAGAGCGGACGATTACCGATGCTTAAAGAAGAAGTAAATATAGATATTGGAGATAAAAAATCGGGATTGTATATGTTGCAAATCACAGGAGAGAGAGGAGAATTATTGTGGGGAGGGAAGGTGGTGGTGGAATAATCCTAAAATCCATTCATCCTAAAAATCTTAATTAAGACAGTATGTAGGATATTATTGTTTATCAAATAACAAAGCAATGGAAAAAACCGTTAGTTTTATAGAGGGTAGCGATATTTTCTTGAATGTTTCTTCATTGAAATCAGGAGTATACTCAAACCATTTAGCTTTTCGGGAATATTGACAAATTTATTTTTTTCAATATCGAGGCAAAATCAATAGGAATAGCCAATGCTATTGCTATTGATTTTAACGAAGATAGTGAGAAAAAGAAAGTGCCAAAAACCTGAAAAGCTATTTGGTTTGAGTATATATATACTTGCAGTGAAAGATACTGATAACAGAATAGTCAAAACTCAAAAGTTAATGATAAATTCAATTAAATAATTAAATCAAATATGACTTGCCGGGTTTTAAGGCTTGGCAAGTCTTTTTTTATATTTTATTAACAAAAAACATATAAACACATGAAAAAAAGATTACTATTAGTGTTTTTATATTTTATTTTATATCAAGTGGTATATCTCAAACTAAATTTTCTTTAGCAATAGATCAGGTGAATAGTGTGGAGTCTGGGATAAAGTTAGTCGATTATA
>JALVAD010000333.1 GCA_027011385.1 Saprospiraceae bacterium
AACATATATTGAACCAATTTTTGGAAGAGAATATACATATAAAGAGTGGCGCTTTCCAACTAATGCAAAAAATGGATTTAAATCTGGCAATTGGCTTTTGGGTTTCAATATAGATCATTATTTAAGCAAATCATTCAATCTTTCTTTAGGTACTACCTTTTCACAAAATCGACTAAAATACCCAGAACAAAACATACAAGATACGCAATATGAAGAGATGATATATAAGCAAATAGATTTGTTAATGTTTGTAGGGGGCAATCTTCTGAAAAATTATATAATTGGTACTGGCTTAAATTATATGTATAAGTTTGATGCAGCTATAAAAATATCTGTATTTGGAACACCAGGCTATTCTGATGTTCATTCTACAAATAAATTAAATTGGACTATTGGGACTTCATACAAATATAGCAATTTGCTTTTTCAATTATTATATATTCAAGGTATGTCTAAAAATATAAGCAATTACAATACATACCATATGGAGGGGAAGTATTCAAAATCAATTAGTTTATCAGTAAGCTACATGTTCAAAATATTAGATAAAAGGAAAGGTAGAGGCAAGGTAAAATGTCCAAAAATATGATATTCACTGAGGTAATCGTTAAATTGAGTAACTTTATTATCATTCCAATATTTATGATTATATTATTGGCTATCATTTATACTTTTTTTTGCTGAATCAATTTGGTGACAAATATCCTCATTTATAAATCTTATTCCTTTGAATAATTCCATCTAACTAGATTGTTAAGTTATTGTTAATTTGGATGTAAGAACCCATCCCCGACCCTTCCCTTAGCAAGGCTTTCGTTATGACACATCTTTTAATAAATGTAATAACGAAAGCTTTCTTATGAGCGAATTGATTCTGGTTTTAGCACCCATCCCCGACCCTTCCCTCAGCGAGGGAAGGGAGAAGTGGATGTGCTTGATCGTAAAGAAAAGCTACAATCGTTTTATCTTGTTTTCAACCGGAATTGTATTTTTAAGGAAGAAAAGTGTAGCATTTGCGGGTGGCTGCTTCCTCCCTTGTAAGGGAGGATTGAGGTGGGTTCTAAATAAAAAGTTATGAAAATATTATCATACAAATATGGAGTTTTGACTTATTTCACTTTATTTGTACCAAACATTTAACTAGCGTACTTACTAGACAGACAACTTTTAACCAAAATATATAAATTAGGTTTCGTTATGATAAATCTTAATTTTTTTTGCTAAAAGATGTGTCATAACGAAAGCCCTTAGCAAGGGAAGGGAGTTGTGACGGCTCTTAATCTACGGTATTTTTTAAGCCTTTGCTTCTAAGAATCAAAGTTAGCCATTTGATTTTACTTAATTAAACAAAGTCACGAAATTTTGGTTAAGTGATCCACATACTCTTAAAGTTTTGTTAAGAGTTTGCTTTTTATCTACCAATAGTGTAAATTTGGAAAATGATTCTTGTCTGTAGAAATAATACTTTAAATTTAAAAATAAACATATGAATAAGCTAATTATTTTTTTACTTCTCCCTATGGTTTTTTTCTTTTCTTGCGGTAAAAACGGTATCTTTAAGGATAGTGCAAAAGACTGTATCTATGATTTTGTAATACCCGATAATGATTCGGTTAGTGCCAAGAGCTATTTGATCGGCGATATTAGCGGTCAAGACCTTCATATTTATGACGGGGATGGAGAATTTTTCTTTATGGTAGCTGGAATTACCGGTTTTACATCTTATCCCGGTGAATGGGTTGACCCTTCGAGTGATACACTAAAAGATGCCAAAAGTGCTCTTGCTTTTATTTTTATGCAAGAAGAGCCTGAGAATTTTCCCGTATATTTTAGTATTACAACTCCGTTTTATAAATTCGGAACTTCCTTAGTAGATATGGTTGATAGTATCGCAAATAAAAAGAATTTGACAGTTGGAGATGACAATGACAAAATAAAAGGTTATACTTTTAGCTTTAGTATTCCTTGTGAAAAATACAATTTGTCTCCGATACAATTTGCTACAGTAATTAATTGGTTGGATTCGTATTATTTTGATCAAAACGGGAAATGGATAAAAGTAGTCAATTTCTCCAAAAAGAGTACGGCAACCGGTCGCTGGGAGTATGATATCACTTTTGATGTAAATGTTAATTTATTTACAAGGCGTGGTTATTATGTTGATTTAAAAGGAATTTTCAAGACACATTTTAGTTTAAAAAAATGAGATACCCCCTATACAAAAACACAAAATCATGAATTATAAAAACATATTTTTTTTTGTTTCTAATGCTGACTCAGATATGCGCTTATAGTCAGGAAAATAATACTACAAAAAAAGAAATAGAAGATAAAAAGTTTGGTCTTTCAATTGGAATTAATAATATCAGTCTTTTTTATCATGATAGATACGGAAGCAAAAATATAGGGATTGGGCTAAAGGATTTATACCTACTATTGATTTAGTGTATTTTAAGCAATTAAAAAGTAGCTATTACTTTCTTCCTAAATTAGGGTTCATCAATAAACCCAATACCTCTGATGGAGGAGTCCCATATTCTTTCAATTATATCACATTTTCAACATTGTTTAGCTATAACTTTGGAGATAATAAAAACATGATATATATCGGTATTGGTCCCTATGCGGGATATCTTATAGGAGCTAAAAAAGGACGATTCAAATTAGTGGATGATGATTTGAAAAAAATTGAATTTGGTATCGAAATGATTTTAGGTCATAAGTCAAATGTTAGAAAATACTATAACCCCTCTTCTTACCAAATGAAAATTCAATTGGGATTAACTGAAATTTTATATTTTAAGACACTCAATTTTTCTATGGAATTTATAGGATTTTCATTCTAGATTTTAATAAGATTAGCCCCGTATGAAATGCATGGTAAATGTGAGCGAGGAGATGAACGCTGAAATGATTCCCCTTTTGGGGAGATGTTCAATTAGAAATTATTATGTTGTATGGATATTCAACTCCCTCGGAGTTGTACTCTACTTGTTCGGATACCGCGGGTTTTACCCACGGTTATTTACATTTATCCCCTGTCGGGGAAATTTTATTTTTTTTAATAAATTGATGGGGAGAACTCGCAATACTAAAAAATGAAATGCCCCTCTAAAATGAGATATCTCCATTTACTTATTTTTATTACCTTTGCAAAATGGAATATAAAGGGATAAAGGTATTATATGATGACAACCACATAATAGTTGTTAATAAACCAAATGGGATGCTTTCCCAAAAAGATGTGACAGGTGATGATAGTATTATTGAGATTCTAAAAGAATATCTTAAGAAGAAGTACAATAAGCCCGGAAATGTCTTCTTGGGCTCGGTTCATCGGTTGGATAGACCAACTAGTGGCGTTATGGTTTTTGCTAAGACCTCTAAGGCTCTTACTCGCTTGACTGTAGCATTGAAAAATAAGCAATTTCAAAAGGAATACTTTGCTATTGTTGAAGGGAGAGTTTTGGAATATGAGGGAAGATTGGAACATTATTTATTGAAAAATAATAAAAAAAATACTGTTTCTGCTTATACATTTCCAAAAGATAAGGCAAAAAAGGCCGTGCTTGAGTACAAAACATTGAATATTTACGGTGAATATAGTTTGCTGGATATAAAAATAATTACAGGCAGACCTCATCAGATAAGAGTTCAGTTGAAAGAGGCTTTATTTCCTATATCAGGAGACCTTAAATATGGAGCAAAATTCAAAAAAGGAGAAATGTATCTGTGTTTGCATTGTCATAGTTTGAGCTTTGAGCACCCCGTAAAAAAAGAGAAAATGGTTTTTAATTCACTACCTGATTTTGATAAATGCGTATGGAATTATTTTATTAAATATTTAAGTTAATATTTGCCTATGACTAAATTTAGATGTATTTTTGCGCCGGTGAGGGACATACGACCAGCTCCTTCTGAACTCCCCCAGGGCAGAAATGCAGCAAGGGTAGGAGGTTGAGCGGTTAGGTATGTTTCCTCACTTTTTTATTTTAAATGACAATTCTCAAAATATTCCAAATTTATTATTCGTTTTGACATTAAAAGTATTATGAAAATAGATATTATTTCTGCTGTGCCCGAATTGCTTGGCAGTCCCCTAAATCATTCGATTGTCAATAGAGCAAAGGATAAAAAACTTGTAGAAATCAATATCATCAATCTTCACGATTACGGATTAAACAAGTACAAACAAATAGATGATACTCAATATGGAGGTGGGGCAGGCATGGTACTTATGGTAGAGCCGTTGTACAATTGTATCAATGATTTGCAAAAAAATACTATTTATGATGAGATAATCTTTTTGACTCCCGATGGGAATACATATAATCAAAAAATGGCAAATAATCTTTCTCTCAAAGGGAATCTTTTATTGATATGTGGGCATTACAAGGGTATTGATGAAAGAATCAGAGAGCATTTTGTTACGATGGAAATATCAATTGGAGATTATGTTTTGTCCGGTGGAGAATTGGCAGCAGCTATTTTGACTGATTCGATTGTGAGATTGATTCCCGGAGTATTGAATGATATCGAATCGGCTCTTTCGGATTCTTTTCAAGATGATTTGTTATCACCACCTGTTTATACTAGACCTTCCGATTTCAAAGGTTGGAAAGTGCCTGATATATTGTTATCCGGTCACGAGAAGAATATTGACGATTGGCGTTTGGAGCAAAGCCTTAAGAGAACAAAGGAAAGAAGACCTGATTTGCTTGAATAAAATCAGCTGAATGGATTATATTTTTATGAATGTATGTATTTGCACCCTGTGATTTTCCAAATTGATATATTTCAAAAAATAAGTACCTTTTTTTAATAGAGTAATATCAATCCTGTTTTTATCGTTGTTTTTTAAAGGTAGTTTTAGATTGCTTAGGAGTCTTCCTTGATTGTCAAAAATCTCAACTTTAAACTCCTTGGTGTAATCTGATATTGTATAATATATATAATCAGAAGTAGGATTTGGAAATAGGCTTATTTTGTTATCAAAAATAAATATGCTTTTTGCTTTGCTATATTTGAAATTACCGTCAAAATCCGATTGTCTCAATCTATAATAATTTTGACCTGAATAAGGGAACTTATCTGTTGTGCTATAATTGTTCACCATATTTGTAGTACCGTTTCCCTGTATTGTTGCTATTGTTTTCCACTCGCTACTATTGTTACTTTTTTGGATTTCAAAAGAGCTATTGTTTACTTCACTTATAGTCGTCCAGTCCAGATAAACAATTTTTCCCTTTTTATGTGCTTCCCATTTAAGTAAATCTATGGGCAAAAGCGCTGCTTGACAATCTGCTCCTGTGGGTAAATCATAAGCTCTAAACCGATAATTTAGTTTGCCATCCTGAGGAAAATAAATAGTTTGGTCATCAGCTTTTATCATAAACCTGAAACTCAATGTATGTGACTCACTATCGGATAAATCAAGATGATTTATGATATCATAAATCCTTTGGTTTATAGAAATATTGATATCCTCTATATTTTCATTACTGTAAAATGGATATTTGTATTCCGTTTTATTATAAACAAGAATTCCATCTATTGAATTATCAATAATCTTGGAGTCAGATAATTCGATTTCATCACCATTATCTATCGAGTAGAATATCGACGGCGATATATTGGAAATAGATTGGTCTTTCCACAAAAGTAAATTAAAGCCGTTAAAACTTACCAATTCATTATTGCAAAAGCCTTGTGTATATATTCCTTCAAGTTTGTTCGACGTTAAGTCCAGATTATTATTGAATGCTAAAAATGCAAATTTTGAAGTGTCACTTGCGACTGATAAATCACTATAAGCTTCAATTATACCAAATTCTCCAATTGTTATTGGGGCTATATTATTTTCTCCTTTATTATATGAAGTCGTATTTTGCCAATTGTCAATAGTCGCTTCTATTTTTAGGGAATACCGCCCTCTCTTGAAAATATTGATGGGTATATATAAGCTCAATTGCTTTGTAGTCGGACTTAAAATATTAGTTTTTGTCAATTCTATTTCAGATTTATCTTGAATATATTCTTCACCCATTTTATATGTGCCGGAAGTAAAAATAGCTCTACATCGCAAATCAGATATGCTTTTTTTATCTGCTTTTATTGTGACAGAAATGCTTAAAGTATCTGAAGTATATGGAAAATAATGCTTATTTATTACCAATTTATTCATCTCATCTATTTGAGATATAGCAGGTATATATATCGAAATTAGTAATATAAGTAAAACAAGAATTCTTTTCATTATTTGTATTCACTATTCTAACCTGTAAAGGTATGAAAAAAGCTGTTAAATAGCAAGTAGGGTATTGTTTTTTAACATTCGTAGTCCTCTACTAATCTTTTAGCTAGTGAATAAATAATTTAGAATAAGAAATGAATATCGAACACCGATTAACGAATGATGAATAAAGAAGTAAAGAAGCAAAAAAGTAAAAATATTCCCTGATAATCATACTGGTTTATTTCAAAACAGTTAAATCATGCCTTCCGGAAGAGACATTGTGATTATTTTGTTGACATAATCTACCTCTTCAATAAATTCAGGTATCAATGGAATAAATATGTCTGTCTTGTCTTTGTCTGAAATAGTTTTTGCCATTAATTGATGAGGGAACTGCTCGATGCTTTCAATTATAAGTTTATTTTTGGAATTTGTGTCAAATATTTCGAAATCTACAAAATCAGAATAATTGCTTAAAGACGGTTGTTGAGGTTTTGTTTGCCAATCAATATCGGTTTCTCTTAAGCTTAAAATCGAATTGTTGTATTTTTTTACATCTTCAGGACGATTAAATTCTTCGAATTTGATAGTGCAAACAGTATCATCACAATCTATTTGCTCTATAAAAAAAGGAACATTCAATCCATCAATTTCTATGAAGATAGCTTTTGCTTTATGCATATCTTCTATGAAATCGTGATTAATTGTAGCAACCAACTCACCATTGCTGTGATGTGATTTTAATATTTTTCCTATGTTGATGTATTTAAACAAATATTGTTATTTTATTTGTATCTATAAATTACTTTACGTAACTGATTAATTTTTGTTCAAGAATAAAGCCTTCCTCTGCTTTTTGTTCCCAAGGAATGGATTCTGAAGTATTATTTGTATTCAAAATAATCATTTTCTTATATACTAAACCAATGTTTTTTGCATATTTTTCAATGGAAAAGCGCCTTGAATAAACATCCTCTTTATCAACTTGTTGCACTATTGCTATATCATCATAAGTGTTTTCACCAATTGTTTCTTCTACTCCGACATCTGTATATCTATAGTGCCATTGGTCAAACATTTTTATGGATTCTCCTGCGATTTTTACAATTGTGTTTTCTGTATCTATAAATGCATTTCCATCCCAACCCACTTTTTTTTCAACAGGAGATATCATTTTGATGAATTTGAGATTATCTTCTGTTCTATATACGCGACTGTCAGTTTTGGACGTTGACCAAATATCTGTAACATGCCAGTTATCCCCTTCTTTATTTGCTCTTTCGATAGTATATTCAATATCTCCGGTGCTATTTTCAAAACTATCGATAATGGTTTCTTTGACTATCCCTTGGAAAGTGTCAATGACTGTACCTGAGT
This sequence comes from Saprospiraceae bacterium, assembly GCA_027011385.1. Taxonomy (GTDB): domain Bacteria; phylum Bacteroidota; class Bacteroidia; order Chitinophagales; family Saprospiraceae; genus JADJGA01. Next base: position 7,613 of record JALVAD010000333.1, read on the forward strand.
TATCATATATGATTGAGTCCAATTTATATGTCCAAATGCTACCAACAGCTATTGGGTAATAAAAGTTGCTTTGATTTTTTGGATTATATTCGATTATTTCATTCTTACAAGAAAATACAGACAGAATAGTAACAATAGATGCCAAAAAAAAGAATATGTTTTTCATAAAAATGATTTTAGTATATCAAGAAGACTAATTAATTATATAATACCCTTACAAACGATAGAATAAATAAAATAGTTTTCTGTAATTTAATATTTTAACAAAATCAAAAACTTTCTTCAATAATGCCTCCCCCAACGACATCTTCTCCTTCATAAAAAACAGCTGATTGTCCTGGAGCAATTCCCTGAATATTAGCTTTAAATTCTATTTCAAGTCTGTTGTTGTCAGCGTTTGAAACTCTACTAATAATGCCACTGGACTTATATCTTACCATAGTATTAACGTTTAAAGGAGTATCAATATGTGAATATTTCATCATATTTATATCCTTAACAAACAGGCCATTTTTATTCAGTGACTCTCTTTTTCCCAAGGTGACGGTATTGGTTTTAGCATCGATATTAACCACATACATCGGCTCACCTAGAGCTATATTGAGTCCTTTTCTTTGACC
>JALVAD010000334.1 GCA_027011385.1 Saprospiraceae bacterium
CGCGTTGGCAATTTTTTACTTTTTTCCCAAAGAGCTATTCCTAAACTTTTAAATATTCATTTTACCCCAAATATTTTGGCGAGTTTTGAGGGATTTCAACCCTTAAAATACCAAATTCCCCACAAACTTTATATCCCCAAAGCCGCGAATTTTTATTCGTTTTACTCTTAAAAACCACCCCAAAATGATATTTTTCCGAAATTTATTTTCCGATTTATTTTATTAATCCTTTACCCCAAAAGATAGCCACTGTTTAGCAAGAAAAACACCTGAACCCATTTTACCATAGCGAGCTAACTACGTTATATACAGAACAAATTTATATTTTTATTCCGCATTTTCCAAAAAATCTTGGGAAATATTCAAATTATCCGGGGGGCTTTTGAATATTCTTATATCTCCCGTGGTTGTCATTTTTTATCAGTCTCTTGTGAAAAATCTTAACGATGTTACAAAGAATCAATTCAAAATTTGATGTGTTTTCTTGCAGACACTAAATATGTTTGTTATCTTTGTTTGTCCGGCTAAACTTAAGTTGTTTTGGTGGGTTTGTGATTTGTTAAATAAATAAATATAATCAATTAAGAGAATATGGGAAATATTAGAGTGAGGTTTGCTCCAAGTCCGACAGGACCACTGCATATCGGAGGGGTGAGAACAGCATTGTACAATTATCTTTTTGCAAAAAAGAATAATGGTACATTTATATTGAGAATAGAAGATACCGACCAAACAAGATATGTGCCGGGAGCTGAGGAGTATATAAAAAAATCATTGAAATGGCTTGGGCTTGAATTTGATGAAGGTCCTGAATCCGGTGGTGAATTTGGACCCTATAGACAAAGTGAAAGAAAAGATATATACAAGGAATATGCAGAGAAATTGGTTTCTATGGATTTTGCTTATTATGCATTCGATACTCCGGAAGAACTGGATAAATGGAGAGAAGATATGAAATCCAAGGGGGTTCATTCTCCAAAATATGATTATTCGACAAGGATGAGTATGAATAATAGTTTAGCACTGGGAAAGGAGAAAAGCGCTGAATTGATAGCAAAAGGAACACCGTATGTAATTAGAATCAAAGTTCCGGAAGATGAAAAAATAGTTTTTTCGGATATGGTAAGAGGGGAAGTAAGCTTTAATAGCAATGAACTCGATGATAAAGTAATGTTGAAAACGGATGGTATGCCAACTTATCACCTTGCCAATATCGTAGATGACCATTTAATGAAAATTACTCATGTGATAAGAGGGGAGGAGTGGTTACCAAGTACTGCTCACCATGTTTTGTTGTACAAGTATCTTTGTTGGGAAGATTCTATGCCAAAGTTTGCTCATTTGCCATTGATATTAAAGCCGGTTGGTAAAGGGAAACTCAGTAAAAGGGATGGGGCAAAATTTGGTTTTCCTGTTTTCCCAATGAGTTGGATTTCCGATAATCCTGAAGATAGTTTTATCGGTTTTAAAGAATTTGGATTTTTACCCGAAGCTACAATCAATTTCTTGGCATTATTGGGTTGGAGTCCGGGAACAGAGCAGGAGATATTTGATTTGGATGAGTTGGTACAAGCATTTTCATTGGAAAAAATAGTGAAATCGGGAGCAAGGTTTAATATAGACAAAGCGAAATGGTTTAATCAACAATATATTTTGAAAAAAAGTGATGAGGATATTGCCGAACTTATAAAGCCCTTGGTTGATAAGGCAGGTTATGTAGTTGATGACAAATATTTGGTAAGGGTTTGTGCTTTGATGAAGCCAAGGATTGAACTTTTGCCTGAGATAATGGAAGCAGGGAAGTTTTTCTTCACAGATGATTTTGACTATTTAGAAAAAATAGTTCGTAAGAAATGGAAAGAACCCAATATCGTTCATATAAAGGAGATAAAACAAAAGCTTGCATTATTGGAAGATTTTAGTAAAAGCGAAATAGAGAGTGTGATAAAAAACCATATCGAATCCAATGAATTGAGTTTTGGCAATATATTCCCTCTTTTGAGAATCGCCATTACAGGGACTACAAAAGGTCCGGATTTATTTGAAACAATGGAAATTTTGAAAAAAAATAAAATATTATCGAGGTTTGATGTAGCGTTTGATAGCTTTGATGCAATCATTAGAGATAAGGATAACTAATAGTGTTTGTTTTCTTGCAAGCACTAAATAAAAAAAACAGTATGATGATAAAATTCACAATTAGAGTGACTACCGTGTTTGTTTTTATGTTTTTTGTATTAAGCTCGTCATTAGCTCAATTTAGTTTCGATTATACAGGACCTGATACTTTGTTTGTGGATTCCAGTTGTGAGGTGCCATTGGATTGGGGACATCCCAATACTCCAACTGCGACTTCAACTATCGGAGCTACGATTGTATCTTTTGATGTTGACAGTATTAGCAATAACTATACAATGGGCGAAAATGTGTCTGCAGGCCAGAATATCTTGGTTATTTACAAAGCTCTTGATGACCAAAATAATGTTGATTATTTTTCATTTAATATTGAGATTGCAGATACAATAAAACCGGTAATAACCGTACAGCCTCAAGACGGATCATATACTTGTGAAACAGATGAAGACACAATTATAGCTAAGCTACATAATTGGTACAATAATCATGGCGGTATGGTAGCTGTCGATAATTGTGATGATGTTATTTATATTGCAGACAAAACTTTGCAAGAGACAGAAACGGAGTTTAATCAATCTGTTAATGATAACTGTGGAAATACCAAAAGTGTTTCTGTTAGTTTTACTGCAAAAGACCAATATAACAATTATGCTGCAGATACTTTTTCCGCTGTTTTTTCTACTTTTGATAATTCAAGACCGGAATTTACCAAAAGTCCGGTATCCTTGGAAATAGTTTGCAATAGTGAAGCGGATTCGATACTCGAAGCTTGGATTGATGATAGGGGAGGAGCAAGAGTGGTTGATAATTGTACTGACTCTGCAAATATAGTTTGGAGATTCAATTGGAGTGATAATAAAGGGGGTGGAGCTTTTGAAACGGTTGGAGACAAACCCTATGAATTATCTGCAAAGAATTATTGTAATTATTCGGTTACGGTCATATTTACAGCTGAAGATGAATGCGATAATACACATGCTTATTCATTACCGGTAACATATAAGTCTTATGATGATTCACCGCCTGTTTTTTCGGAGTTACCTCAGGATACTACGATTGATTGTTCTGCTGATATTCCCAGACCTGATGTCACGGCTTATGATGAATGTAAGGGGGATTTGATTGTGTTGTTTAGTGAAAATGATATAGACAAAAGCGATAATCCTGATTCATGTAATTATTATAATTATACTATTGAACAAAAATGGGAAGCGGACGACGATTGTGGGAACTATATCGTTCACTCTAGAATAATTACGATAATAGATACCATTGTGCCTGAATTTGATGTGCCTTCGGATATGGAAGTAGAATGCACCGAAGTTGAAGATTTTGATGTGACAGGAACACCGGAGAATATTTTTGATAATTGTGATCAAAATACATCTGTTTTTCACGATGATGAACAGATTGGAACAGGATGCCAATATCATGTATTGAGAACATGGACTATTACTGATGCCTGTGGAAATAGTACTACAAAAACTCAGGACATTACAGTTATTGATAGTATCTATCCTGTTGTAGTGCATGAACCCTCAAATATCACATTGAGTTGTGATGATAATGTATTATTTGAGGAGGCTTTCAATGATTGGATAGATAATAAGGGAAATGCCCAAGTCACGGATAATTGCAATAAAGTTTATCAAGTTGCATGGATACCGGGAACATATACTCCCGGAGATAGGAGTACATATCCGGGGGAGACGGTAACATTTGATTTGCCTGATACATTGGCTTGTGCCAGTGATACGGTTTTGTATTACAAAGACGTAGATTTTGTGTTTTTTGACAGGTGTTTTAATACGTTGACATTCACAAGAAGATTTTCAATAGTAGATATTGTCAAACCTGAGATTAATTCTTGTCCAAGGGATACGGCATATATATTGCCAAATGATGAATGCGATGTCAATGTCAGATTGTATATGCCTGATGCCTCTGACAATTGTGCCGGATCCAATATTGAGGTTAATAAGCATATTGTTAAAACCATTACCTCCCCTGTTCAAGGTAGCAAAACTATTCCTGTTGATCCAGTTGTCTTGGAAATCGGACCATTCAATCCAAATGAGGTAAATGCAGTTGAGATACTGTCATTGGTTTTGGACTTCAATAAACTGGATGCAAATGGCCAAACAGAATACTTCGTGATATACGGGGAAAATGGAGTTGTTCTTGATACTACGTATCAAATCGATACCGAATGTTCTCGTTTGGTAATGGATATAGCGGATAAGATTTCTTTACAGCAATTCAAGAGTTGGATATTGGATGGCTCATTGACTTTGACTTTGATTCCTAATCAAATAGTCGGCTATGGAGATTTGTCTATAAATGATATATGCGGAGGGAGTAGTGTTACTGTGGATTTGATTTATACAAGAGATAATCCCAATTCTTTGAGATATCATCTTAAGATTGATGAAGGTACTTATGAGTGGGTAGGTGGAGGAGAGAGTATCGATACTCTTTTGTCAATTGGGAATCATGTTTTAACTTATAAGGTTTTGGATTGTGGTAATAATGAAGAGGTCTGCACACAGCATATCAATATTGTAGATAATCAGAAACCGGACATTATTTGCCCGAAAGACGTACAAGTGGATTTAGCTGTTGATTCTTGCACGGCTAAATTGCCACTTCCTTTGGATATTGATGTGAGCGATAATTGCTCTTCTACTTTTGGTTTTACAAAAACAATTCCTTCAAATGCAAATGAAGCATTATTGGTTTTTAATTACAATACGGATTTGAATAAATTTGTAGCAAATAGTAAAATATTTACTTTTGAAAATATCTCAAATGACGGTCTTTTGCTTAATCCTGTTTTGAAAATTAAAATACTGGGGGATATAGATGAAGTTGATGAGTATTTTGAAATATTGAGTGAAGATGGAGTGGTATTGGGTAATACCTCAAATGCTAATGATAATACAATTGCAGGAAGTTGTTCCAGTCCGGCATTTACAACGATAAAACTCGATAGTTCTCTTTTAAGCCAATGGGCGAGTGATGGTGTCATTAGCTTTACTGCCAGACCTGTAATTGGTACAAATAGCATAAATCCTTGTGACGATAATCTCGTTGCTGATGATGGAGACAATGATGGCGTGAGTAAGATGTTTTTGACTCTTGAATATGAGAAACTGGATTTATCATACTATATTGATGGTGTTACTCAAAAAAATATAAGCTCATATGAAGATAGTTCTATTCCACATTATATTGATTTTGGAGGAGGAATATCGACAGTGCATTATATTTTGAACGATGGCTCTGAAAATAAAGATACTTGTTCGTTTAATGTTGAGGTGACGGATACTCAGGCTCCAAAAGCGGAATGTAAAGAATTTTTTGTGTTATTTGTAAATCCAAATGGTGTGTCAAAAACTAAATTGAATCCGGATAGCATTGGGTTCAATAGCTTTGATAATTGTGAGATCGATTCGATGGATGTATATCCAAATGAATTTGATTGTTCTCAATCCGGTAATACCGAGGAAGTGACGCTTTATGTTTGGGATAAAGCCGGATTGGTGGATTCTTGTAGTTTGAATATAAAGATAGATTTAGCGCCATTGCAACCGACATATAAAGCCGGAATCTGCTATCATGATACTTTGAAACTATTTGCCAATTTGGCTGATGAACCTGATGGGACTTGGACCATAGATTGGAACGGACCATTGGGCTTCGCCTCTAATTTGGAAAATCCAGTAAGACCAAATGCTGATGCTACATACTCCGGTACTTATTCTGTGACAGCAACAGGATTAAATGGATGTCAAAGCACCGGTTTTGTAGAGGTGTCATTCGAGGAATTGAGCAAACCTGTGCTTACGGGAAGCAAAACTAAAATTTGTTCTGATGAAGAAATAATGTTGGAGACAAATACATATTCCAGTTCTGTTAAATACTATTGGTATGAAGGTGTATATCCGGAAGGAACGATAATCGACTCTACAAATACAGCCAATTTAGCCTTAATTCCTGCACAAGGAGTACACAATTATTATGTTTTGGTCAAAAGTTCAAATTGTGAATCATTAGCATCAAATTCCTTGACAGTAGAGGTTTTGAAACAACCGGTGGCTGAAGTAGATAGGAGTTTTGTTAGCCTATGTGAAGGTGAAGTATTTCAATTGCAAACATCTTCTACCGGTACTGCATATCATTGGTGGGGACCAAATGGCTTTGATAATAATCAGCAAAACCCGCCTGTTATTGATGAAGTAAGCTCTTTGAATCAAGGTACATACTATTTAGCAGTAAGTAATGATATTTGTTCTGATACTACCAAAGTGGAGTTGGTAGTGTTGCCTCGTCCCATGACACCTGAAGTCGAAAGTGACACATTGTTTTGCGAAGGTAATGACATAGTTTTTTCAGTAAATAATATTACCAATGCGGATAATTATATTTGGTATCATAATGGTTCTATATTTAAAAGCGAAACATCAAATACACTCGTGATTGAGGATGCAAATACGGATTATAATGGTGATTGGGTTGTAATTGTGAAAAATGGAAATTGTTATTCGGATACATCGAAGATAACAAATGTAAGGGTGGAAGGTGCTTATAGTGTTGAAGCTTCCAATAACGGTCCAGTTTGTGAAGGGGATACGATCAGTTTGTACGCTCCGGATATTCAGGATGCACAGTATCTTTGGACAGGTCCAAATGGATATACCTCTAATTCAATAAATCCAAAGTTTATAGCTTCAAAGAAGGGAGAATACAAATTGCTTGTAACAACTAAATCTTCATGTGAGTATTATTCTTCTACTTCGGTTGAAGTCAAAAAGAGACCTAGGATAACAGCTTTGAGCGATGACGCTTCTAATTGTATAGGCGAAAATGAATGCGTTAAGTTTTATCCTTCTGTATTTCCAAATAATATTGCATTTAATTATCAATGGACAGGACCAAATGGTTTTGTTTCTTCAGATAGTATTGCTGAAATATGTGATTTTGATACAATAAATAACGGCTTGTACTCACTTGTTATAAGCGATGGATTCTGTGCTTCAAAACTTAAAGATATAAAAGTTGATGTGAACAAAAAGCCGGAAACTCCGGAATTGAAAGCTGAGAACAATGTGGTTTGTGAAGGAGATTCAATTAAATTATTTGTGAATGGAACATATGATAATGATGTGAATTTTCACTGGGTTACGCCTAAAGATGGCGAGTTTGATACCAAAAAACCTTATTTCATAATCCCTTTTGCAAATATTGAAAAAGCAGGAGAATTTTCAGTTTATATTGAAGAAAATGGTTGTGTATCAGAATCAGCGGAGAAAATAGATGTTTTGGTATTTTCCAGACCAAACCAACCATTTATTACAGGTACAAGTGAGGTTTGTGAAAGTGGAAAAATTGAGCTGAAATTGATATCAAATTACGGACCAAATGCTGAATTTGTTTGGACAGGTCCAAATGGTTTTTCTTCAGATGCTAGAGAACCGATTATTTTTCCTGCCACATTGAGCAATGATGGGACTTATATTTTGAAAGTAATGGTCAATGGCTGTGTGTCTGTACAATCAGATGGTTTTGTGGTTAATGTTATTGAGAAGCCTAGCACACCAGAACTTTTGCCAATTGATACATCATTCTGTGTGATACCTGATGAATCAACGATTGAATTGTGCTTAAATCAAACTCAAGCCAATGCTACTTATTTGTGGTATATAGATAATAATGTGCCGAAATTATTGGCAAGTAGTGGTAATAGATGTATTAGTATATCAGATTTTCAAAATTTTGTTGATGGGGAAAATACTATTTATGTAACTAGCGAAAAAGACGGATGTGAGTCGGAGGAATCAACTCCTGTCCATTTTGTAGTAAATATCACACCTAATAGGAGTGCGGAAACTGTGAAAGATGTATTTGCTTGCAATCCAAATGATGTAGAAATAAAAGCCAATCCCGATCCAAATGGTAAATGGTATTCACTCGGTTCAACCGCTTCCGTTGAGAATCCTGATAAAGCCAAAACCAAAGTATTCAATCTGGAGTTTGGTGATAATTATTTTGTTTGGAGTCTATCGCATGGAGTGTGTTTGGATTATTCCAGGGATACCGCTACGGTTTATTTGGAATTTGTCCCAAGTGTAAATGATGATGAGTTTATCACACCATACAATACGGAATTGGATTTCGAGCCAACTGACAATGATTTGGAAGTTGATGAAACTCGGATTGAGCTTTCAGGTGTGGGCGATATACATGGGCAAGTGGTGGATAATGGGGATGGTAGCTTTACATATATTCCTGATCCGGAATTTATCGGTGCAGTACAATTGAATTATAAGCTTGTAAAATTGACCTGTCCTGAAAACTTTGATGAAGGGATAATCGTGATAAAGGTCGGAGATGGCGATGATTGTTTTGGAGTTAATGTTATTACTCCAAATGGAGACGGTATCAATGACGAATTGATATTCCCTTGCTTGGAATCAGGGAATCATCGAAAAACAGAATTGATAGTTTTCAATCAATGGGGAAGTCAAGTATATAGATCGTTTGACTATAAAAATGATTGGAGTGGAACTTATAATCGAAAAGATTTGCCTGTGGGCACTTACTATTATATTTTATATCCTGACGGTAGGAAAGGAAAAGCTATTAAAGGGTTTTTTGTAATAGAAAGATAGGTGAATTTTTCATTTGGAATTGATAAAAACCAGTATAAAATTAGAAATATGATATTCAGATATTCAAAGGTGTTTATGTTATTCTTATTTATAACTGTAAGTGCATCTGCTCAACAAGACAATTTATATACTCAATTTATGTATAATAAATTAGGGCTGAATCCTGCTTATGCCGGTAATGATGATGCTCTTTGCATTACTGGTATTATCAGAGATCAATGGACGGGATTTGACGGTTCTCCTAAAGCACAAGCATTGAATGTGAATTTTCCGTCTTTTGGTAAGGTCGGTTTGGGAATCAACCTCTCGAGGCATACTATTGGAGTAAACGAGAAATTGACTATCGAAGGTGTTTATGCTTATAGATTCAAGATTAAAAGTGGAAGGCTTAGTATGGGAATGTCTTTTTCAGGAAGATCTTATAAAAAAGATTTTGCAGATCCGAGTTTGAGTATTATTAGACCTTTTGAAGAGGATGTCGCTATTGACCATGGTCTTTATAAGACCTCTGTTTTTAACTTGGGCTTTGGTATTTATTATTCAAGTAATAGGTTTTATGTCGGAGCTGCCGTACCTAGGTTGATGAGGGCAGATATAGATGTGAAAGTAGGGGAGAGGAAGAGCTTTGAAGTTCGTCATGTATACCTAATGTCAGGAGGAGCGATGGACATAAGAAAAAATTTGGTTTTAATGCCTCAAATGCTTTTTAGATGGGCCGAAAATTCTCCTTATAATTTGGATTTGAATCTCGGGCTACTGTTTTATGATAAGTTTTACCTTGCTTCTACTTTGAGAACAGGGGGAGTATCGGATAATTGGTTTGAGTCGATTGACTTTTTGCTAGGGTTTCATATAAGCAATAAATTATTTTTAGCAACGGCTTATGATGTGACCTTATCTCCATTGAGAAAATATGAAAATGGCAGTGTGGAATTATTATTGCAATATTGTTTTGGAAAAGAAGATAAGGCAATAAGGGTTATCAATCCAAGATTTTTTTAATAATAACACTTAGGATAACAAGTCTAAAAAATAATGAAGATGAAAAAATATATAGTTATTTTATTTTTGATGCTAAGCAATTTTTTATTTGGACAAATAGACTATACTGAATTAATCGATAATGGGATTCTTGATAGTATTAAATTTGAAAATTTGGAGATATGCAATACTGAATACCTCGAATTTTCACCTATGTTCTATGATAATGGGATTGTCTATGTATCATCAAAGCCAAAGGCAAAAAGCAGGATAGATAAAAATATTGATGAAGCATTTTTCACTCTTCGGTTTGCGGAAAAAGATAGCCTTGGCAGATTTGTTAATGATGATTTGTTTTCCTATGATCTTAAGCTCAAAACTCATTTTGGACCTTGTGCATTTAGCCAAGATGAAAACACTATGTTTTTAAGTAGAAATAAAAAAGGTGTAAGAAGGCGAGACAATGGGGAGGATGTGAATACTTTTGGAATATATATATATAAGTTTAAAGATGGATTTTGGGTTCTGGATAGCAAATTTCCGCTAAATTCAGATAACTATAATGTATTTCACCCGACTTGGGATGAAGCACATAGTAGATTGATTTTTGCTTCAGACATGCCGGGTGGATATGGGAAAACTGATCTATATTCCATAAAATATGAAAATGGAAAATGGATTGGATTGATGAACATGGGACCGTCGGTTAATACCGATCAGAAAGAAGCATTTCCGTTTATCTATAATTCTAAATATCTGTTTTACGCGTCAGATGTCACGGGCGGAAAGGGTGGATTTGATATTTATTTTTCCAAAGAGGTCGATGGGAAATTTTCAACTAGAGTGAATCTAGGAGATAAATTCAATAGTGATAATGATGATTTTGGCTTGGTGTTGAGCCCTGATGCATTAGAGGGATATTTTTCATCCAATAAGATGGGAGGTAAGGGCAAAGATGATATTTATAGATTCGAGTCAGATAAATCGGTCTTTAGAATATTTAATAGTTTTTATACTGTAAAAGTATCTGATAAGTTAAGTGAAAAATCTATTAGTAATGCAAAAATAACTTTCTCTAGATATAAATTAATAGCAAAAAACAGTCCGAAAATAGCTAAATTAAAAGGCGTTGAGAAGGAGATTATATATACAATTGATTCTAAATCTATAGTCGAAAGTGCCCCATTGTTTACTGATAAAAAAGGGATGAGTAAAGTGAAATTAGCTCCCGGTGCTTATATAGTAAAGGTAACGAAGGAAGGCTATTTGCCTTATTCAAGCATTTTAAATACAGAGATAAATGAAAGATTTTTGGATATTAGCCTTGAACCAAGTGTGAAGGATAAATTTGAATTTAGTTTTCTTGATTCCGAAACTAAAATGCCAATTGAGAATATCAATATCGAGATTGAAGGAGGAGATGCTTTGGATAAAATAATTAAACAAGGTGGAAAATACTCCTTGAATTTGCTAAGAGGAGATAGAGTAAAATTGACTGCAAGTTCAGATGATTATAAGAAAAAAGAAATATTAATCGAGTACGGCAGTACCCCCAGCAAATTTGATATATTGATGGAAAAAGTAAAAAAATACGTGGAATATTTGCCAACAAACAAAGGAGAGGTGATGGTTCTCAAAGACATTCTGTACAAATACAATTCGGATAAGCTCAATCAAAAAGCAAAAAGAGAACTCAATAAACTCGTTGCTCATTTGAAATCACATAAGGATTTGAAGATTGAACTGAGTTCATATACCGACTCAAGAGGACGAAAGGCGTACAATCAACTACTATCAGAACGAAGGTCAAAAAGTGTTAAAAAATATCTCATTGGCAAAGGAATTGATACTTCTAGGATAAAGGCGATTGGGTACGGTGAATCCAAGCTAAAAAATCATTGTTCAGATGGTGTGAAATGCTCAGATGCAGAACATGCCGTAAATCGTAGAACAGAGGTGAAAGTATTGTAATAAAACTAAACTGTCTAGTCTTGAAATATGAGTACATGCATAAAAATAGAAAAAATTTGATAAAAACAAAAAACCGTAAAGCGGTTTAATGTGAATAGCCTCGTATGAAATGCGGGGTATCGAAAGAAAGGGAAAGGAACGCTGAAAGTGTTCAATGCTTTAAATTAAACCTTAATTTTCCTCGTCATATATCCTTATTAAACGATTTCTATAATAGTCGGTTTGTTTATCATACCTTAACATTGTAACAATTTGTTTCAATCTTTCTTCGATATCTTTGGTTTCAATTTTCATTATTCTCTTAAATCTTACTCTTTTTATATCGTTTTCCGAATATTTATATCTTTTATTCCAATCTATTTCAGGAGCCTGAAATATCCATATCATTTCGTTTAGAATATCTAGAAGATATTTTAACTCAATGCCACTTTTACTTTCATATCTTTTTATTTGAGCATTGATTTCTTCTGGTGTAGCATAAGGCCAGTTGATATTTTTATCGATTAAGCGATACTTATTTAGAATTCCACCTTTTATATTCAAATTGCTAATGACTATTTTTTCTAATATAATCATATCCAATGATACTAAACTATCTGTGTTAAATGCTTTTTTTAAATCTTTGACAAGCTTAAATGTTCTTTCGGAATAATAGTTTTTCAATATTTCTTCTGTAGATTCAGCGAATGAAATTCCATATAATTTGCTAGCTGATCTTAATTCAGTTTCAATATACTCAAATTTTTGTTCATTTTTTGAATAATATGTATTATTGAGAATACTTTTGTCAATCGAAGTAGTCTTAAATAATATAAATGTCAATAATGCATAGACGAATATAGATAAAAGTATCCATCTTTCGGTGCGAAACATCAAGCTAAGATAATTCCAATTAAAAAAGAAAATATAGATAGGTAGTAAAAGTAAAATCAACCCGAATTCCCTAATAAAATCAAGATGTTTATCATAACCGAATCCTAAATATAATACAAAAGTCAAAGTTGAGCCCATTCTTAAAACAAGAAAAAGAATAGCAAAAATAATAAGCCATGCATTGCCAATAGCAAACATCCTGTAATACTGTTTTTTGATATTTTTTCTTCTTGTCAACCAGATAATGACTGTAAATCCAAATGCTAAACTTACAGACAATGCAGCAAAAAATAAATCATATATTGCAAACTCCTTTGGCGATAATATCAAAGGAGTTAAATTAAATGTTAAAGACCGGAATGATTCCCTTGCATAATTGAAATATAGACTAAATATAAATGCAGAAATAATACCAAATATAATACCTGCCCAAAACTGAACCTTGCCAATTTGTTTGATTCTGATAAGCGGTTTTAAAAATCCTTTGATCAGCAATTTATTCAATTTATCATAAACAATGTATGTAATCCACAAATATAGCTCTTTTAATTGAAAAATCCAAAGTTAGAAAGGCTATGACGACTGGTGTAACGGCTTTATGTTTAGTGTATTTCGAAATTTTTTGAATTACACCCTAGTAATTATTGTCCTAATAATGGCAAGTGCTTAATTTTGTGGTAAGTTAAAGCCATCGAAATGCAATGTTTTAATTCAGTTTCAGGAATATTTTCATTTAGTTTAAAAACTATTGCTCTGTTTCCTTCAAATTCAAATTTGCTTTTATAGATGGTTTTAAATGTTGGAATTAAACTTGAACTACAATTAAAATAGATAGCAAATTGATTAGGGTTTTTCTTTTTCCAGTCTATTCTTATAGTACTTCCGTATTTTGTTAAATAACTTGGTTCTCCCCATTTTAGTGTTTCTTCAAGTTTTTCAAGTCCCATATCTGATGCTACATTTAGAACCAGTTCTCTAAGATGGAGTAATTGTGGCTGAATATATTTAGGATAGTTTTTAAAAACATCCTTTACTTTTGGATTAGTCGTTAATTTCATTTTTATATTCTAGAAAGTTTACTTATACAAATATAATCATACATTTGTATTTTTATTTTCTTTTATCTAAAAATTTAATTAAATTGTAGGTATTTAGTTACTTTGTAGAAAATTGTTAATTTCAACAATATGGGGGATATGTTATCTAAATATAGAAAAGAGATTAATGGAATCACAATTGATGGATATACCTCTCGGGATTTGGATGATGCTTTTTGGCTTGAAGAGGTTGGAAACGAAAGTTATTTATTGCATATTTCGATATCTGATGTTGGAGCTGTAATCCCCCTCAATTCCGAGCTTGATGATTATGCAAAAAAACGGGTTTTTTCACGGTATTTGTCGCATTCGACAAAATCTATGTTTCCAAAGAGATTTTCCAACAATCTTTTGAGTTTGCTTGAGAATAAGGAAAGAAAGACAATAACCATTTCTATTTCTATAGATAAAAACGGTGTAATACATCAAGCAAGATTTAATAAAACAATATTGATAAGTCAGCAAAAACTGAGTTATGAAAAATCTGCAATGATTTTAGAAGAGCCTAAAAACCCTCTTCATGATATGCTTAATAAATGTCACAATTTAGCACAAAATTTATTTCAAAAAAGGAAAAAAAGAGGTGCTATCACTATTTATAGCTTGCGTAATAGGATCACTACAACCGAAGATGGTCTTGTCAGGATGCTAAAACCTGAAGAGTCATATAATTCTCATATTTTGATTCAGGAATTTATGATACTAACTAACCAAATTGTAGCAAGATTTTTTGCCGAAAATGATATCCCGGCTCTTTATCGCAATCATACAGCTAAATCTTTTGCTCCCAAAAGGGAAATGCTTATTAATGACGTGAATTCTGTGGTTAATAGTTTAGATTATGGTAGAATTGAAACTATGGTCGAAAAATTTGCCTTGATTTTCAATAAAGCTAATTACTCTCCTGTAATAGAAGGGCATTATGCCTTAAATTTGCCTGCATATGCGCATTTCACTTCCCCGATAAGAAGGTATGCAGACCTTGTTAATTTGCGGCAGTTAAGCGCTTTTATCGATGGAGAGGATTTGCCATATTCCTTTGAGCAGTTGCAAGAAATAGGTGGACATATCAATGCTGTCACCTTGAAATATAAGGAGGAGAAAAATGAATATTTCAAGGCGCAAAACTACAGAAAAAACATGGAATTTCTTATTAGAGAAAATTTTTCGGATGTAGAAGATCGCGATTTTTATCATCTTATAAAAATGGCACTAGTAGAAGACAGGCTTCCAGAGAAACTAAAACATGAGATTTTGTCGAGAATGGAAGCGGGGAAACTTGAGGTTCGTGATTTATATCAATTGCTTTTTAGATCAAAAAACAATGGAGAATGGAGTCTGCTAAAACCAGTTATTCTCGAATGGTTAATCTCTAATCTTCACCTTAACCCAAGCATATTGATGATGGCATCTCAAAAACTTGAATGGGGAACACCTAAATTTACAACGAAATCAACCGGTGAAGACCATACACCTATTTTTTATACAACCGCAACAATTGATATAAAGGGTAAAGAATTTATCGCAGATACAAATAGCCTGAATTCTGATTTTTTAAAATCGAAAAAAATATCAATTCAGATAGCAAATTTATTGCTCATAAGTGAAATCACAGGTGTAGAATTGGATTTTGACAATACATTTAAAGAATTGCATCATAATAGTGAAAAATCAGATGATTACACAATTATTGAGACGGCTATTGAAACTGCAAAAGATGAATTTGAAGCCTTTTATTCCGGAAAAAATTATACCGGAGTTTTAAACGAACTATGTCAAAAAAACAAATGGCTTTATGCTAAATTCGAATATGAACTCTCAGGGCAAGATCATCAACCTGAGATTTCAGCCATTGCCAAAATTGAAATTGACGGAACAAAATACATGTCCGAAAAAATGCTTGGAAGTAGCAAAAAACAGGCTAAAAATATGGCTTCTTATAGTTTACTAGAAAAAATAATACACTTGAAACCATAAAAAAACTAGTCATCTACACATTCATTCCTCTGATTAAACCTCTATCAGATCTTTCTATAAAATCCAAGACTTCTTGCTTGAATTTCGTGTCTGGCAATTTACTTTCTATAAGTTTCAGAGCTTTACTTACATTTACATGTTCGACGTACAACACTCTGTATATATCCCGTATTTGCTCAATCTCTTTATTGGAGAATCCACGTCTTCTCAGCCCGATTGAATTTACCCCTACATAAGATATAGGTTCTCTGGCTGCTTTGATATATGGAGGAACATCCTTTCTTACGAGCGAGCCTCCACCAATCATTACTTGTTGTCCTATTTTTACAAATTGATGAACAGGTACTAGACCTCCAATTGTAACAAAATCATCAACTTCCACATGCCCTCCAAGATTTACTCCATTGGCAAAGAAACATCCTTTACCCAAAGTACAATCATGCGCAATATGTACGTATGCCATTAGGTAACAATTGTCACCAACAGTTGTTTTTCCTGATCTGATAGTTCCTTTATGGATAGTCACATATTCTCTTATAATTACATTATCACCAACAATGGCAAAGGTTTCTTCCCCCCTGTAAGAAATATCTTGAGGGTCTCCACCTATTACAGCTCCGGGATAAATCTTACAATTTTTACCGATTCTTGCACCCTTAAGTATTGTTACATTAGGGTAAATAAATGTGTTATCGCCGATTTCAACATTTTCATCGATATACGAAAATCTGCCTATTTCAACATTTTTGCCTATTTTGGCATCTTTGTGGACAAAATTATATTCCATTACTTGCTTTTACTTATTTGAGCTAATAAATCACCTTCGGATATTACTTTATCACCTACATAAATGGTTCCTTTCATTCTTACAAGACCTCTACGTATCGGCTCCACAAGTTCCATTTTCATTACCAAAGTATCACCCGGGACAGCCATGTTTTTGAATTTCACATTATCCATTTTAAGAAAATATGTATTCCAACCTTTGGGTGAATCTTGAAGTGACAGAGCTAATATCCCTCCTGTTTGCGCCAAAGCCTCCATCTGCAATACACCCGGGAATACCGGGTTGCCGGGAAAATGCCCTTGGAATAAAAGTTCATTGAAAGTCAAATTTTTCACGCCTACGATATGAGTGTCTGACATCTCGATTATCTTGTCCACTAAAAGAAATGGATATCTGTGAGGTAAAAATTCCATTACCTGAGGAGTATCAAAAATAGGTTTATCATTAGGGTTATAAAGAGGCTTGCCTTTTAGTTTTCTTTGCCTTACAGATTTTTGCTTCAAGAATTTAGCAAATTCGATATTGGCTTTATGTCCGGGTCTTTTTGCTATAATTCTGCCCTTTATAGGCATAGCTAATAATGAAATATCGCCAATAAAATCCAAAAGCTTATGTCTAGCAGGCTCATTTGGAAATTTTAATGGAGTAGAGCTTAGTATTCCCTCTTGATCGATATTTAGTTTATCGATATTTAGTTTTTTAGCAAATCTTGAGATATCTTCATCTGTCAATATTTTATCTGCTATAACAATAGCATTATCTAGATTGCCTCCCTTGATAAGACCTTGTTCCAATAAACTCTCTACTTCGCTAAAAAAACCAAATGTTCTACAAGATGCGAATTCATTGCAAAACTCTCTAATATCTAAAATCTCAGCGAATTGTTTGTTTACTATCGGTGATTTGAAGTCGATAAGTGCTCTTACTTCAAAAAACTCTGCCGGCATAGCGATGTATTCACTACCCGTCTCTTCTACTTTAAACTCAAATATTTCTGATATTTCAAAATATTCTTTTTCTTTTTCTTTTTCGACAACACCTGATTCTGTAATAGCGTCGCAAAATAGCTTTGAGCTACCATCCAATATTGGAATTTCATCGCCTTCAATATCTATGTAGACATCATCTATTTCCAATGCATACAGAGCTGCTAATAGATGCTCGGTAGTAATAACTTTATTGTCGTTTTTTGCTAGAGTTGTACTCCTATTTGTCGTAAGTACATTTTTTATTTCAGCTTTTATCTCAATTTCAGAATCGTTATCTTTTTTTACAAAAACAATACCTTTATTTTCTTCCATTGGTCTAAACCTTAGTTTAGATACTTTTCCTGTGTGGAGACCTATCCCTTCTAATTCAAAAGAAGCCTTAATAGTCTTTCTGTTCATTCTCTATATATTTTGTAAGTTTTTCAATTTGTTTTTGTAGTTCCTTTATTTGTTTTTGCATATCAGGGAGGGTTTTGAATACTACAGAAGACTTCATATGCTTATAATAGTCAATTCCCGGGCTTCCTTGATATCTACCATTTTTTGTTTTTATGCTGCTCAATACACCTGTTTGAGCTTGAAATTGATTACCATCAGCAACATTGATATGACCATTAAATCCCACTTGTCCACCTGCGACAATATTCTTTCCCAAAGTTGTGCTTCCTGCAATACCTGTAAGAGCTGCAATCACGCTATTTTCCCCTATTTCAACATTATGTGCTATCTGGATTAGATTGTCCAATTTTACTCCTCTGTGGATAATTGTTTCGCCAAAAGTAGCTCTGTCGATAACTGTATTTGCACCTACTTCCACTTTATCTTTAAGTATTACTCTACCCACTTGAGGTATTTTTTCGTATTCTCCTTTGGCGTTTGGTTTATAACCAAAACCATCACTACCAATGACTGTATTAGCGTGAACAATACAATTGTTGCCAATTTCACATCTATTGTAAATCTTTACTCCAGGATATATTTTTACATTATTGCCGATTTTCACTTCTTTGCCAAGAAAAACTTGTGTTGCGATATCAGTATTATCACCAATTGTGCATTTATCTGAGATATATGAGAATGCTCCAATCGATACTTTTTTACCGATTTTAGCGCTTTTAGCAACAAAACTCAGTTCGGAGATACCATTTCTTTCAATATCCTCTTGTTCAATATGCTTCAATAATTTAGATATGGCAGTATATACATTGTCCACTTTTATCAAGGCGTATTCGTGACCATTTTGAATGTGATTGTAGCTAAAGTCCGTGATTATTGCAGTTGCTAAGGTATTATTAAAATATCTTTTATATTTATCATCAGCAATAAATGTAATTGAGCCTTCTTTGGCATTTTCTATTTTATTGATTGAATAGATTTCAAGTTCCGGATTTCCCTCAAGTGTTCCCCCAATCAAATTGCTTATTTCCTTAGTGGTTAGCATCGCGCAAAGTTATGAAAATAGATTTAATAAATAAGTTAAACCAAATAAATTTTAGATGACGCATAAATATTATAAAGTTAATTTTTCAAGATTAAGTTAAAAAACACAGGCATTGCACATCTATGACGAGTATTTTTAACAACAATACTGGAAAAACAAAATGTAATAAATGCGTCATATTAGAGTTTATTTGGTATTAACGTTAAGTTTTCTTTAATATGATAATATAGACACATATTTTTTTCAAAAGGTTTGAAATAAATCAATTTAGTTCAATATTTGTAACTTGGCAAACCTTAAAACTATCCTTTTGTCTTCGTCTTCGATTTGGTCAAATTTTATTTTTGCTATTCTGTTGGAAGGATTACCATCAATTGATAATACCAGTCCTTCTCCAAATTTGAGATGCAAAACTCTCATCCCCTCCATGATTTCATTTGGATTGTTTGGCTTAAAATCAGATACATTTATTGATAATGCTTTAGGGCTTGAATTTAGCTTTTTTGGCTTTAAACCTCCCAATACTTTTGGAGCTGCAAAGCTTGGATTTGGATTAGCAACAATGGCACTCATCGGATCGAGAGAATCTTCCGGTATTTCACTGATAAATCTACTGGGATCGTTTGATCTGATTTGACCGTATTGATATCTATTATTGCAATAACTCAATGTCAAATACCTCTTTGCTCTGGTAATTGCGACGTAAAACAATCTCCTTTCTTCCTCGATGTCCTCGGGTGAGGCAAGTGACATATAGGATGGAAATAAATTCTCTTCTACTCCGACCACAAAAATTGATTCAAATTCAAGACCTTTTGCCAGGTGGATTGACATCAATGTGACAGAATCAGCTATTTTTTCATCATCTTTGTCCATATCGGTCAACAATGAAATATGCTGGATAAAAGCAGAAAGGTCTCTATTATCACTCAATTCTTCTTCAATAAATTCATCGTCTTCTACAAATTCTTGTACTCCGTTAAGTAAAGCATTGATATTTTCTAACCTGCTTTGTGATTCTATTGTGTTTTCTGCATTTAATATAGCGGCGATCTTTGTGGCTTTTATAATATAATTGACAGTTTCGTATGCATTACTTCCCTTGTTCTTTTCTTTCATAGACTCAATCAATCTTATAAATTCATTTACAAGTGATCTGGGTCTGGTTTTTAATTCAGCGTCAAAACAAGCTTCATAAAGGCTAATATTGTGTTGGTCAGAATGCTTTTGTAAAGCGTTTATAACTGTTTTACCAATACCTCTTTTGGGATAATTAAGTACTCT
Organism: Saprospiraceae bacterium; assembly: GCA_027011385.1. GTDB lineage: Bacteria > Bacteroidota > Bacteroidia > Chitinophagales > Saprospiraceae > JADJGA01. The sequence goes on from JALVAD010000334.1 coordinate 20,208, forward strand.
TTTGAACGCTTCATCATCTTTTTGGTTGACTGAGAGTCTCATGTATGCCAATACATCTTTTATTTCTTTCCTTTGGTAAAAAGAAAGTCCTCCATAGATCCTATATGGTATATTTGCCCTCCTGAGATTTTCCTCAAATATACGTGATTGCGCATTTGTACGGTATAAAATTGATATTTCAGAATTTTTTAAGTGATGCCTAGTCTTATGTTCGATTATTTGGTCAACAACTTTCCTGCCTTCCTCTCTGTCAGTAAGGGCTTTTATTATTTTTATTTTTGAACCTCCGATTTCATTAGTCCAAATTCGTTTTTGTATCTGTTTTGTATTATTCTTTATTAATTCATTTGCTGCTTGGACAATATAGGTGGTAGAACGATAATTTTGTTCCAGCTTGAAGGTGTTTAGAGAGGGATAATCATTTTTGAACTGAAGGATATTCTCAATTGTAGCCCCTCTAAATGAATAAATACTCTGGGCATCATCTCCAACAATGCATATATTGCCCGGACTTCCTTCATAGTTGACAAACAGCTTTATGATTTCGTATTGCAAATAGTTGGTGTCCTGAAACTCATCAACAAGAACATACCTAAAGAGTTGTTGATATTTCTCCCTTACATTATCCGGATTTGCATATAGCAATCTGAACATCTGAAGCAATAAATCATCAAAATCCATTGCTCCGGCTCTAAAGCACCTATCGTAATATTTTTGATAAATCTCGTGAGTCATTGGCATTCTATTCATTCTGTCATATAGCAATAATTCCTCGTTTGTAGCATAAGCTTTAGGTGTGATCAGGCTGCTTTTTGCCTTTGATATTCTAGCGCGAATTGCATTGGGGTTATAGACCTTTGGATCAAGATTCATAGATTTTAGTATGTCTTTAATCAGACTTTTTGAATCATCAGAATCATATATGGTGAAATCATTCGGATAACCGATTTTATGCGCTTCAACACGTAATATTCTGGCGAAAATAGAGTGGAATGTTCCCATCCAAACTTTTCTGGCAGCAGAGCCTACAATGGATTCGATTCGCTCTTTCATCTCTTTAGCCGCCTTATTGGTAAATGTCAATGAAAGTATATTCCAAGGTGCAACTCCAAGATTGAGAAGGTGGGTTATACGGTAAGTTAACACCCTTGTCTTTCCTGAGCCCGGACCGGCGATTACCATTACTGCTCCCTCAGTAGTTTCAACGGCTTTGCGTTGGACATCATTAAGTTCGTTTAAATATGAAAAGTCTTTATTTTGCATTCATCTCATTATCAAAATTAAAAAAAATAACAGCCGGTTTATTTATTCATGTCCTTTATTATAGACTCTGAATACAGATACCAGCATCCTAATAGGAATGATAGCACTAGTAACAAAAGCAGCAACGCCAAAAAACATATATTGGTCTTGAATATATTCTCCAAGGAAGTATTGTTTATCTAATTTGAATTGTTCCACAGACTTGTAAATACCGACACTTTGATAATAATCAATAAAATCATTCATCGCCATATATGTATAAATTGCCATGAATATACCTAGAGGCATAATAATCAATTTAATCAACAGTTTGTTAGCAATTAGTGTGTGTTTTATACGAAAAATATATCTGAAAAAATAAACAGCGGCTACTATGAATAAAATATTATTGAAATAAAATAAATAGTCTATGTTATTGGAATATATCGGCCAAAGCACAACACTTATGAGCAATATCGTAAACAAGAACCATAATAAAGCGGATATAAGTTTGGTTTTAATAGTATGTTTCACTGATTTTATTTTTGGTATTTTTATTGAATGCAAAGGTAATATAAATTTGATTTATTTTTATATTTTGAGAAGATTCAAATTAAAAAGGTGCATTTCATTTTTTCGCTTTTGTTAACATTCAACTCTATTCGGGGTTGTATATCTCAATTAAACTTAATTTGCCGAGGGTTTTACCCACGGCTATTCACATTTATCCCCTGTTGGGGAAAGAGAAAGCTTATTTCTTCATAAAAAAGTAGAGCATTTTCGGGATGCTAGAAGGGGCGGATGTGCCAAGTAATAAGAGAATCTACCTGTAATAAGAAAAAATGAAATGCGTAATACACAGAAAATGCTTGATGGTTATATAGTTTTTGTTTAACTTTGTAGAAAGTATAATAAGATGAAAACATATACTTTCATATTTGGCTTTGTATTATTTTTTTTTTTTTCGTGTGAGAAGAAACCTGATACTTATGTTACCGGGACTGTAGTAGAATATGGTACTCATACTCCGATTCCAAATGCAAGATTATCATTTATAGCCGGCAAAAGCAATGGATTATTTGAACCGCATGATGATTGGTTTTTGGATACCTTTCGCACTGATGTTAATGGCAAATTTGAATTTGGCACAGACGAAGAGGCGAGTTATTTCAATATAACAAGTGCTAAAAAAGACGATTTTTACCCTATGCATGACCCTGAGTTTTTTTATCCCGGTGAAGAAGAAAACTTTGAGATAGTTCTTGATCTTTATGCGTGGCTTGAGATTGAGGCTATTGATGTGGATAGTATTGAAGGAGGGGATATTCTATTCCATGAGACTTATTTGAAACAATATACTCCATTAACAGATTACTTTAAGTTTATTGATGACGTTAAAGGTAATCGATTTATATATATATATATTAAAACGATCAATTATCCACCTACTATTAAAGACTCAATATACATAGAGGCACAAGATACCGGGTTCTATCAAATACTGTATTAGTATGAAAACAGATTTTATTTGAATACACAAGTTTTGATTGGATAGTTTTTCATGGATATATTATAGGTCTATTTGTTGTAGGTTCAATAATAAGATTACTACATAATTTTGGTTTTAATAATCTAAATGGTAAAAACACAAAATACAAATTTAAATTTTTATAATTATCAGTTTTTTTGTACCTTCGTAAATATAAACCCGGGGTTAAGATTTAGGATGGATTATGAATTATTGGTAATTTTATTTATATGAGTGATTTGAAGATCAAAGAAAAAACTTTTGATGTTAAGGAAGTCTTTAAAAAGAAGAATCCTGTTGTAGCCCGATTTGTGCCGGGTTTTGTGTACAAATACCTGCGCAGAATTATTCATGAAGACGAAGGGAATGATATTTTATATAGAAATAAGGATAAGTTTGGAGTTGATTTTGTAAATGCTAGTCTTGATGATCTACAAGCAAATCTTAATATTCACGGTCTTGAGAATATACCTAAAACAGGCAAATGCATTCTGATAAGCAATCATCCTTTAGGTGGATTTGATGGTTTAGCATTGATGAAAACAGTTGGGAAAGTAAGAAGAGATTTCTATTTCCTAGCAAATGATATTTTAATGTTTTTGCCCAATCTTAAACCGCTTTTTGTACCAATCAATAAGCATGGAAGCAGCAAAGATTATATCAATACACTAAACAAAGCCTTTGAAGAAGATAATTTGATATTGATTTTTCCGGCCGGATTAGTTTCAAGAAAAATTGATGGGAAAATTCAAGACCTGGAATGGAAAAACACATTTCTTTCCAGAGCAAAACGTAATAAAAGAGATATAATTCCTGTGTACATTGACGGTAGAAATACAAATTGGTTTTATAATCTGGCAAATTGGAGGAAAAAACTTGGAATCAAAGCCAATTTAGAAATGTTTTACTTAGTCGATGAACTTTTTAAACAAAAAGGTAAAAAACTTGATATTTATATCGGGAAACCAATTTCATATCAAACTTTTGATAATAGAAAAAAAAGTAAGGAATGGATTAAGTCGATAAGAGAATTTGTATATGGTCTCAAGGACAATCCCGAAAAAGAATTCACCCCCTAATAACAAACGAAAACAAACTAAAAACTTTTAATATGTCTCGCGAGAAAGAAATAATACCCAAAGTACCTACTAAAGAATTGGAAAAGGAGTTGAGAGATGAACTATTTTTGCGAAAAACTAATAAAGCTAGTAATGAGATTTATATATTTTCTCACGACCAAGCACCTGCTCTGATGCGAGAGGTTGGGCGACTGCGTGAAGTTTCTTTTCGAGATGCCGGTGGGGGGACTGGTAAAGAAATAGATATTGACTCATATGATTTTGCGGAAGTGCCTTTCAAGCAATTAATTGTCTGGGATCCTCAAGGTAAGGCTATTATCGGTGGATACAGATATATTTTGGGCAAGGATACTATTAGGAATGAGAAGGGGAGCCCCATTACTCCCACATCTAAATTATTTACTATTTCAGATAAGTTTATTGATGAATATTGGAATGAAACGATCGAATTGGGGCGTTCATTTGTTCAACCACTATACCAACCAAGTGTCAATAGAAAAGGGATTTTTTCACTTGATAACCTATGGGATGGATTGGGAGCATTAGCTGTTGAGAACCCTGATATGAAACATTTTTTTGGCAAATTCACAATGTATCCTTCCTACAATAAAAAAGCAAGAGATTTGGTTTATTTCTTTTTGAAGAAGTATTTTCCTGATAAAGATACACTTCTTTCGCCAAAATTTCCAATTCTAATAGAAACAGAAGAAGCTGAGTTATCAGCTATATTCAAATGGAAAAGTTACAACGAAGATTATAGAATTCTGATTAAGACACTTCGTGATTTGGGTGAAAATATTCCACCTTTGGTCAATGCATATATGAATTTGTCAGAGACAATGAAGATTTTCGGTACTTCGCTAAACTCACATTTTGGTGATGTGTATGAAACCGGGATGTTGATTACTATCGATGATATTTTTGAAGATAAAAAGAAAAGGTATTTATATTCATATGTTAAGACTTAGTGTTTTATATTTTGCTTTCTTGTTGTTGTCATTGAGACTTATTGATATAAAC
>JALVAD010000335.1 GCA_027011385.1 Saprospiraceae bacterium
CGATATAGCTTTGCGATAACGAATAATGATAATGTAATTATATGGAGAATAAATTGATAAAAGATTTATTGTTGGGATTTATAAAAATACATATTTTGTATCATGCTTCCATTGAGCCGATATACGGTTCTGAATTTCAAAATGAGCTCAAAAGGCACGGATATGATATTTCATTTGGGACATTGTATCCTGTTTTTCATAGACTTGAAAGGGAAGGATACCTCAAATCGTTTAAAGAAAAAGTGAATGGCAAAATAAGGAAATATTATTCGATAACAGATTCCGGATTTGAAATACTGACTGAAGCAAAAGCTAAGATGAATGAGTTGGTTTCAGAATTAAATGAAAAATAAAAATGGTAAAGATTAATAATTTATCTATTGAGTTTAAAGGTGAGTTGATTTTTAAAGATTTTTCCTTGGAAATTGGAAGGGGAGAGAAAATTGCAATTTCGGGCAAATCGGGGAAGGGGAAATCAACTCTATTAAATTTATTGGCAGGTTTTATTCCTGATTTTTCAGGTGATGTATTTATTGATAATATACGTTTAGAGAGAGTAAATATCGGAGAAATCAGGAGTTTAATCGCTTGGCTTCCTCAAGATACGTCACTTAATTTTGATACGGTTAGCGATTTGTTTTACGCTCCGTTTGATTTTGCTGAAAATAAAAAAAATATTCCGGGGAAAAATGAAATTTCTGAAATTTTCAAGGCTTTTGAATTGGATGAAATATTGATGTCAAAAAGCACAAAAGAGATTTCCGGAGGTCAAAAACAGAGAGTTATTTTAGCAAGTTGTATGTTATTGAAAAAACCTTTGGTATTGTTGGACGAGCCCACTTCTGCATTGGATGATAATATTAAGGAGAAAGTGACGGATTATATCTTGTCTAGAAAAGATATTACCGTATTAGCTGCTACACATGATGCTTATTGGATTAGCAATTCAGATAAAGAGATAAAATTATAAAGATGGGAAAAGTTATTGACATTAGTTATTTTGAGTTATTCATCGGATATGCCTTATTATTAATTCCTGTTTTTGTGTTTTGGTATTATAAAACAGGTTTGGTTAAAGACACATTATTTGCAAGTTTTCGAATGACGATCCAATTGCTCCTTGTTGGAGTTTATCTCGAATATATTTTTAAATTAGATAGTATTTGGGTAAATATCGCTTGGGTTTTGGTGATGGCATTAATCGGAGCTTATACAATAATTCAGAGGAGTGGATTGAAATTCAAAATGTTCATTGTTCCCATTTTGCTATCAGGATTGATTAGTATTGTGGTATCAGACGCATATTTTTTGGGTTTTGTGGTCAAACTAGACAATATATTTAATGCTAGATACTTTATTCCGATAACAGGGATGTTGTTAGGAAATACTATAAAAAATGTAGTTATATCATTAAATGCCTATTATAAGAGGATTGATGACCAACAAACTATGTATCGCTGGTATTTGGCAAATGGTGCGACGAGGGAAGAAGCGTTATTGCCTTTTATGAGACATGCGTTGAAAGTAGCATTCAATCCCTTGATCGCGACAACTGCAATAATGGGTTTGATTTCTTTACCCGGAATGATGACAGGACAGATATTGGGGGGTAGTAATCCAAATGTAGCGGTTAAATATCAGATTATGCTTTTGATAACGATTTTTTCCTCAGCAATATTGAATGTTGTCTTGGCAATTTATTTTTCAAATAAAATCAGTTTTGATGGATACAGTAATCTAAGAAAGGGTATTTTTAGACAAAAAAAGAGCTTGCCCTCAGCCAGGACAAGCTCATGATTTCCCGATTAAAATCGAGAAATATAGTTTATGAAAAGTTTATGCTTCTTTTGATTTTTCTACTAAAAGCTCTTTTTCAATTACATCAATCAATGTAGATTTGGGAAGAGCACCTACTTGCATCATTGGTTTTCCACCTACAGGAATAAATAGGATACTAGGAATACTTCTGATTCCAAAAACACCTGCAAGCTCTCTTTCCGCTTCTGTATCCAATTTGTAAATTTTAACTTTCCCATCATAAGTTTCAGAAAGTTCCTCAAGGATTGGAGCAACCATTTTACAAGGTCCGCACCAGTCTGCATAGAAGTCGATTATAGCAGGTACACTGTCTTTATAATTCCATTCTTTTTCTTTTGTATAGTCAAATATCTCATCGAGAAACATTTGGTTGGTCAATTTAATTGTTGCCATAATGAATTTTTGTTTAACTTTTTGATATAATAATAATTATGAAATTTGTCCTGTAAAAGTCATATTTAAACACCCTAACAAAATAAAATTTGATTTTGTTCTATTA
>JALVAD010000336.1 GCA_027011385.1 Saprospiraceae bacterium
TCCTATTTTTTTTTTAACCTTAATTCAAATATAGTTGCCCAAAGTGTTGCACATGTAAAAGCAGGATCACTTCTTGTGAATGTTCAAAACAATAAATTTTCTTTTAGGCCAGGAATAAACCTTGGGATTCAAGCTAAAATAGGTGCTCCGGGATTTTATATGAGTCCGGGTATTTTTTATCAAAGATTTAATATATCTGAGTTTGATAAGAATGAATACATCAATGATAGACCTTCCTACCATTTAAGTAAATTAAATGTTGATGCCGGATATGAGTTAAAAATAACAAAACTTTTTCGTTGCAGAGTGTTTACAGGTATTAATTTAAATAGAATTATAAAAATAGATAATAACTCACAAAACATTAATTTTAATAATGTTTATGAAGGATTTGCCGGATATGACTATGGATTGGGATTTAATATTGCATTTTTCACCATTGACTTTAAGGAAGAGCACAGTTTAACCCAATTTTATAAAGGCTATAACAAAACCAAGTTGAATTTTTCAACAATTTCTCTGGGATTTGTTTTTTGAAGATAAATATTCTTATGGATGCTATTCAACCGGCATTTTCAATACTTCAACCAATATATCATCTATCAATATATCACCCTGTCCTTTTATCAATACAGGTTTTACATTAAATTTTTTAAGCGAAGGAGCACATCTCCTGCCAACATGTCTTACCACAAAATATTTACAATCATCGATTGATTTTATCATTATATCATGTGCATTTTCATCTCCATGCATATGGTTATGATGATGATGTTCATGATGATGATCGTGTTGTCCCGGTTCGTGGTCAGGATGTTGTCCGTGTCCCTCTTGATTAACATGAGGATTATCCCTAAATTCTTGATCAATTATTTTTCCGTCTTCAATGGATACTACTAGGAAATAATCCGCATGTCCTGTATGTCCATAAATAGTTTTTTTATCTGTTGTAGGTATAGCTACTTTCATGTTTTCTGATTTTTTAATCGGCTAATTTAGTTAAAAGTGTTGATAAATCAGTATGTTTCTTGATATAAGAAGCTAATTCATCAATATGCATTCTTTCTTGCTTAAGAGTATCTCTTTCCCTTACTGTAACAGTATCGTTTTCGAGAGTATCAAAATCTACGGTTATACAAAATGGTGTCCCGATAGCATCTTGTCGCCTGTATCTTCTACCAATTGCATCTTTTTCGTCGTATTGAGTATTCACATATGGTTTTAGCATATTAAATACTTCTTTTGCCTTATCGGTAAGCTCTTCTTTATTTTTTACCAATGGTAATACAGTTGCTTTTACAGGAGCCAAAGCTGCCGGTATTTTCAGTACTATTCTTTCAGATTCCTTGCCAGAAGCATCAGGTACCATCTCTTCTGTATAAGCATTTGACATTACTGCCAAAAACATTCTATCAACTCCAATCGATGTTTCCACAACATAAGGAATATAATTTTCATTTATTTCCGGATCAAAATACTGAAGTTTTTTACCGCTCAATTCAGAATGGCTCTTAAGGTCAAAATCTGTTCTGGAGTGAATTCCTTCAAGCTCTTTGAAGCCAAATGGAAATTCAAATTCGATATCTACGGCTGCATTGGCATAATGCGCCAGATTTTCATGATCGTGATATCTCAATTTATCATCACTTGTACCAAGAGATTTATGCCATTTCATCCTATGTGATTTCCAGTAATCATACCACTTCATCTCTTCTCCCGGACGAACGAAATATTGCATTTCCATTTGCTCAAATTCTCTCATTCTGAATATAAATTGACGAGCTACAATCTCATTTCTAAATGCTTTACCTATTTGAGCTATTCCAAAAGGAATTTTTTGTCTGGTTGTTTTCTGCACATTGAGGAAGTTTACAAATATACCTTGAGCAGTTTCGGGTCTTAGATACAATTTACCTTCTTCTCCCGATATATTACCCAGTTGAGTGTTAAACATTAGATTGAATTGACGAACATCAGTCCAATTCTTGGAACCCGAAATAGGATCTGATATACCCAATTCTTCTATCAAAGCTTTCAAATCCTCAAGTTTACCTGAACTCAAAGACTCACTCATTCTTTTATTTATATCCGCAATTTTTTCAAGATTTGCCTTCACTCTCGGATGTGTCGCTCTAAACTCCTCTTCATTAAATTCTTCACCAAATCGCTTTCGTCCTTTAGCAACTTCCTTATTGATTTTTGCTTCGATTTTCGCGATATAATCCTCAACCAAAACATCAGCTCTATATCTTTTCTTTGAGTCTTTATTGTCGATTAACGGGTCATTGAAAGCATCAACGTGACCGGATGCTTTC
>JALVAD010000337.1 GCA_027011385.1 Saprospiraceae bacterium
GTATAGGGCGAGAAGTTTATGGATCAAGTGCAAAACTTGTGGACTTTTATATATTTAGGCAAATAAATTTTGTAGTCTAAACATAAAAAAATCTACTTTTCTCACCCCTTTTAATTGTGTTCTAAACCCTTTTATTTTAGCATTAAAAGATTCAGCGGATGCGTTGGTACTTCTATTGTCGAAATAATTTAAAATATCTCTATAATTGAGTTCAATAGTTTTAGATATGGTATTGAATGTTTTAAAATTAGCTTGTCTTACTTGTTCATGCCATCTTGCTAATCTTGATAATGCATAGGTTTTATTATCGGTATTCTCATAAATCCAAGAAAGTTTTTGTGATAGCTCATATGATTGTTTTATATCCGGATAGTTTTCAAATAGTATTTTTGCTCTTTCTTTTTGATTTTCAGTCCATTTAGATTTACTTTTAAATAACAAATATCTGCTTCTTGCTAACAATTGTTTTGCTGTTTCTCCATTGTCAAAGGTTTTTATACTATAAGGTTCTTTATTTTTTCGCGCTTGTTGTATCATTCTATTTTCATCATCAATCGCTTCCCATCTATGTCGTATCCTTATTTCCTGAACAGCTTCAAAGGCTAATTTTTGCACATGAAATCTATCAATAACTTTTGATGCATATGGAAATGATTTCTTAGATATTAAATTCATACTTCCAGCTAGATCAAGGGTTATTTCTTTAACCATAAACCTTCTTTTTTCAGGTATGTTATGTAATATTTTTATTACATCTTCTGACTTAGTTCCTTTAACCATCGCGATTAATGTTCCTTTTTTACCTTTTGCAGATTTATTTGTTACGATAGTATATAAATCTCCATTGGTAAAGGCTGTTTCATCAATTGATATTTGTTTGCCTACATTTTCTGGGTACAATAACCAATCTTCAGCATGACTTTTTTGTTCCCATTCTTGAAAGCCACTTAATGAATTTTTATATTGTCTTTGTAAGCGTTTACCTTCCATTCCGAAAAATGTGGCAATTGTTGAAACACTTTGTGGGTTATTACTGATGGATCTGTTTTAAAAAAGTGGCGAAATCTTTCGTCATTCTTGTACCTTTTGCCACTAAATCCCAATCACGCATAACGATTTCTTTACTTGTCTTATCTTGCCACCTACGGCGCTTTATGTGTAAATAGACTTGTTTTCCTCGTAGTGGAAAGTCCTGAATGGTTATCTCCGGATAAAACCCTTTAGAAATAGCATTTCCCTGTTTATATTCCTCAGGTATTTTATTGTACTCCTCAAAGTAAAAATGCAATTGTTCATGTTCTAATTTGTATGAAGAAAGTATAAAATATTTAGTTAAAACTTCAGGTAAAAGTAGTTTTGCAATAGGTAGTAAATCAATAGAAGTCATCCGTTATTTTTTTAACAGCAAATATCGGATTATTTTAAAAAGTCCACAAGTTTTGAGACTGTTCCAAAAAAAACACCAATCTAAAATCTCTTACACAAAAAATAATTATCTTTGGGCATATAAAAAATAGATGCTCGAACAATTTATCATTAACGGAATTATTATAGGCGCCATTTATGCTGCATTGGCATTGGGCTTTTCACTGGTATATAACACTACGAAAATTTTTCATATTGCTTATGCCGTTTTGTATATGGTATCGGGTTATTTTTTATATACCTTTTTCAACCAATTGCATTTGAATATTTTCCTTTCATCCATCTTGGCGATTGCAATAACAATTGCACTAAGCATATTTATTGAATCTGCCGTATATCAGCCACTTATTAAAAGAAAAGCTTCTTTGAATGTCATTTTAATCAGTTCTTTGGGGGTAATGATTGTCATTATTAACCTTATTGCCTTGTTTTATGGAAATGAGACCAAGATTATCCATAATGATATTGCAAAAAGCATTCATTTCGGTCAAGATGCCGTTATCATTACTTACCCGCAACTCTATCAATTAATTTTTAGCATATTGTTTATGGGTATTTTATTTTTCTTGATGAAATACACGTCCACAGGTATCCGTATCAGGGCTTTAAAAGATGACGAAGAGCTCGCCAAAGTACAAGGAATTGACATTTCAAAATACCGGTTGATTATTTTTGCCATCAGTGGTTTTTTTGCCGCATTAACGGGTATATTGATGGCACAAGATATCGGAATTGACCCCTATATCGGATTGCCGATATTACTTAATGCAGTTGTCGCGATGATTATCGGTGGGATTGGTAAATTTTATGCGCCGATACTAGGGGGCTTTATTCTTGGAATTATACAAGCATTGGTCGTATGGAAATTTTCCGCTAATTGGCAAGA
>JALVAD010000338.1 GCA_027011385.1 Saprospiraceae bacterium
GTAAATATATTTATGAATAAGAAATCTGAAAAATTTTTATTTGAGTATTTGAATAATGCCGCACCGACAGGATATGAGTCAAGCGGACAGAAGATATGGCTTGATTATATCAAACCCTATATTGATGATTGGAAAAGCGATAATTACGGAACAGCATATGGTATAATTAATCCTGAAGCTGACTTCAAAGTAGTAATAGAGGCTCATGCGGACGAAATAGGTTGGAGGGTCAATTTTATCTCAGAGAAAGGCTTGATTTATGTTATTAGAAATGGGGGTTCAGACCATTTAATAGCTCCCGCTAAGAGAGTTATTATTCATACTGATAATTCCGGAGTTTTGAAGGGGGTTTTCGGTTGGCCTGCTATTCATACAAGAACGCCTAAAACCGAAAAAAAGCCCGCTTTAGATAATATTTTTGTAGATGTCGGAGCTACAACAAAGGAAGAAGTATTAGAAATGGGTATTAATATTGGGAATCCTATTACTTTTATAGATGAGTTTGATAAATTGAATGGCAAATATTATTATGGAAGAGCATTGGATAATAGAATGGGAGGTTTTTGTATAGCTGAAGTTACAAGAAAATTGAAAGAGAATAAGGTAAAATTGCCTTTCGGACTTTATATAGTGAATTCCGTACAAGAGGAAGTAGGATTGCGAGGAGCACAGATGATAACTGAAACTATAAATCCGGATGTTGCTATTATCACAGATGTTAGTCATGATACAAGTACTCCAATGATTGACAATAAGTTGTATGGAGAAATTGAATGTGGAAAAGGACCAGAACTTACATTTGCACCATCTGTACATAATAAGCTTTTGAAGAAAATATTAGAAGCAGCAGAAGAGAATAATATACCATATCAAAGGTCTGCATCTTCTCGTGCCACTGGTACAGATACAGATGCATTTGCATATTCAAATGGAGGGATTCCTTCTGCATTGGTATCATTGCCTTTGAGATATATGCATACTACTGTAGAAATGGCACATAAGGATGATATCTCAAATGTAATAGAATTGATTTATCAATTGCTTCAAAGAATTGATCCTAATGAAAGTTTTAAATATTTGTAAATAGGTTAGTTGGCGAGAGGGAGGACGCTACTTGAATAATAGTTTGATTTTAATATAATAAATTAATGTAATGTCTGTTCACGGAAAAGTTAGGAAAATAACAACGCATGTCTTGAGAGATATGAAGAATAATAATGAAAAAATCGCAATGCTTACAGCATACGATTATTCTATTGCTAAGATATTGGATGGAGCAGGAATAGACATTCTCCTTGTTGGAGATTCTGCTTCAAATGTAATGGCAGGTCATGAAACGACACTTCCTATCACGCTGGATCAGATGATTTATCATGCTCAATCTGTAGTAAGGGCTGTTGATAGAGCTTTAATTGTGGTTGATTTGCCTTTTGGCTCATATCAAGGGGATTCAAAGACGGCCTTGGAATCTGCTGTAAGGATTATGAAGGAATCAGGAGCTCATTCCGTAAAAATGGAAGGTGGAATTGAAATCAAAGAATCAGTTGAAAGGATTTTATCAGCAGGTATACCGGTAATGGCTCATTTGGGATTAACTCCTCAAGCTATATACAAATTTGGTACATATTCTGTAAGGGCAAAAGATGAAGAAGAAGCGAAAAGGCTTAAAGAGGATGCTTTATTAATGGAAGCCTTGGGATGTTTTGCTCTTGTCCTAGAGAAAATTCCGGCAAAATTGGGAAAGGAGGTTTCAGAGTCATTATCTATTCCCACTATTGGCATTGGTGCCGGACCGGATACCGATGGTCAAGTTTTGGTAGTACACGACATGCTGGGAATTACAAAAGATTTTCACCCTCGGTTTTTGAGAAGATATTTGGATTTATCAAAAGAGATTAATGGTGCGGTACAGCAATATATTCATGATGTTAGATCCGGAGATTTCCCAAATGATAAAGAACAGTATTAATGAAGAAAAGAAAAAAAAATACTCTTTTATGGAAAGTGACAAATAGAGAATCAGGAGTAGAGTCTTATGTCTTCGGAACTATTCATCTAAGGGATAAAAGAGTATATTTTAGATTGGAAGAAGTGGAGGGATATATTGATAAATCAGATGTTTTTATTGCTGAATACCCATTGGATGATGCTGGTAGTGGAAATATCATGGAAGTATTGCAACTTCCGGAAGGTAAACATCTTAAAAACTATATTCCAACTAAGAAATATGAAAAATTATCCAAAGCAATATATAAATCATTTGGGATAGATTTGGATCGTCTAGGCTTTTTTAGACCCATGGTTATTGAAAATATGCTTACTGAATCAATGTTTGCTAATGATTTTGAGTTCCCTATGGATATAATTCTTTGGAACTATGCAAATGATAGAGAAAAACTTACTATTGGAGCAGAAACAACAGAAAGTCAAATAAAGATAATGAGGAGATTTCCGATAAAACAACAATTGAAATCATTGATAGATATCGGAAAAAACACAAAAAAATACCGAAGAAAAATAAAAAAACTAATCGGTTTATACGAGAAGCAAGACGTCAAGGAATTGCATAAAAAAACCATCAAATCTCTTGGCAAAATGAAAGATGTTTTGGTTCATAATAGGAATGAAAGAATTGTAGAAACATTTGATAAATATTCTAATGATCAAAAAGTATTTTTAGCAGTTGGAGCTGGACATTTTTTCGGTGGTAAAGGAATACTCAAATTACTTAAGTCTAAGGGATATAAAGTAAAACCTGTGTATTAAAATGAAATTGATATATAACGATATTTTTTTAGATCATAATACAGGAAATCATCCGGAAAATAAATTGAGACTTGTGCCTTTTAAAGAAGTGCCAACTTCTAGTATTGTTGATGGTGAAGATTATTTAAGCTTTGTTCACAATGGACAATATATCGTAGATGTACAGCAAAAATGTAGTCAAAAAATTCCATTAGGAACAGATACTTTTTGTGCTGAAAAATCATATAAAACTGCTACAAAAGCTGTTGGCGCAACAATAATGGCATCTGAATCAGGTGATTTTGCTTTGGTAAGACCTCCGGGGCATCATGCTTTTAGGGGGAAAGCTAGTGGGTTTTGTATATTTAATAATATAGCTATAGCTGCTGAAAAATTGGTTGAGGAAGGGAAGAAAGTATTGATTTTTGACTTTGATGGTCATTTTGGAGATGGAACATCATCTATCTTTTATGATTCCAATAAAGTTCTTTATTGGTCGATACATCAATGTCCTGCTTATCCTGAAACAGGTAGTTCCTGTAATATCGGCGAGGAGAAAGGGCTAGGCTATAATATTAATGTAGAACTTCCTCCTAAAAGCGGTGATGATATATTTATAAATGCATTTAATACATTTTTACCAATTGCAAAGCAGTTTAATCCCGATATAGTTGCTGTTTCAGCTGGTTTTGATGGGCACAAAAGTGATATGATTTTAGATTTAAATTATTCACTTGACTTATTTTATGAAATTGGAAGATTATTGCGTAGTAATTTTTCAAATATTTTTGCAGCTCTTGAGGGTGGCTATAATCCTGAAATACTATATAAAGGTGTAGCAAATTTCATTGCGGGAATAAACGGCACAACTAAATTGCATACTGAAAGATTAAGTGATTCAAATTATTTTGTTCATAGACAATATGAAAATAGGATTACAGAGCTGATCCTAAAATTACGTCCTTTTTGGAGTGCTTTGTGATTGGTGTATTTTTAATCCTCATCCCCCGCCCCCTTCTCCTTTTAAAGCGTAAATATTATATTTGAATATTTTGTAAAAGGAGAAGGGGAGAGTGAGGGTTTTTAATCTTTAGGAATATCTTATAATCATTATTTTTGCACTTAAGCTAGTGAATATTTTTTAAAGTAATTATCCGGCAAATACACCTAGATAAACTAAGAGCTGTCACTAATGACTAGACACTAAATTCCCTCTCCTTTTACTTTGTATTCAAAAAGATAGAAATACATTTTGAAAGGAGAGGGCTAGCCTGCCCTGTGAAATTCATTTATGAATATTTCATCAGGGGGTGAGGATTGAAAAGGAAGAGCTGAGCTAAAGGTTTCTAACCTCTTAGCGAATATATTATATATCCCTTTTACTAAAGAAATAGTAACTTATTGCAATAAATGCAATTACGCTTATAATACTTATTATCGTAGCTTCCGAATAACTTAGCAACATGAAAAAATCTTTCTTAGGAGAGAAGTTTTGCGCATATTTATACAGTGGTAATGGTGCTAAATCTTCAATAGCATTCATAGGATAATAAAAGATAGCCTTGCTCTGCCCTAAAACTTTAATATGTAACCACCATCTGAATAAAGGCTCAATAAATAGTATATAAGAGAAATAGAAAAACATTGAAAGTCCGGGTTTTTTAATCAAATATGCTATCATCATGCCAAAAACCATATAAGCAAAAGTCAATAAAAAGAACCTTGGTACTACATAATACTGTTTTTCGAAAATTTCAGCAAGGTCAAAAGCATCCTGATGTAAAAGACCGATAATTGCAGTAGAAACAAAAAACAAAAGAGTAGCGTATAAACTGACGAGAATAGCAATATATATCTTTCCCTTGAAAAAATCCATTCTAGACATACCATTTATTATATTTTGTCTCATAGTTTTGAATTGTATCTCACTGGTAATGATATAAACTCCTAGATAACCCAAAAAGAAAAATGATAACCAACTGCCTGAATATGCCTGATACTCCCATACTTGAGGAAAGCTAAAATAGCTATTTGCTCCCGGGAGCATTGGAATTTGCATATTTTTCATCACAAATATCGCAGTAGGCATCAATATCGTAAAAAACAATAAAAGCATTTGGACTAATGAATTGTCTTTGTATTTAAATATCTCTAATTTTATAAGTTTTGTGAATTTCATATTTACTAGATTTTAATAATTAAGGAATAAAACTTGTGAAAAATTAATTTTTTGTGATTGTTAAAAATTCTTCTTCCAAACTTTGTTTCCTAACTATATAATGAGAAAGTATCAAACCGGCATTAAAAGCTTTATTACTTATTGACTCAACCGGAGTGTTTTTATCTACTGTGCAAATCCAATAATCATTCATGAAACGAGTCTTATTAAGATGTTCAAAATCATCTAAGAACTGTTCTAGTTTTTCTTTATTAAACGCACCGATTTCTATCAAATAATTATCTGATAGCAATTCACCAACCATTCCGGTGGAGAGGAGTTTTCCGTTTTTGATTATTGCTACATGAGAGCATATTTTTTCGACTTCATCCAAAATATGAGATGCCATTATAACAGATCTTCCTGATTCCGAAACACGTTTCAAGATATGTCTGACTTCAGCTATTCCTTTAGGGTCAAGACCATTTGTCGGTTCATCAAAAATAACTACTTCCGGATTTCCAATCATGGTTGCTGCAATAGCTAGTCTCTGCTTCATCCCCAAAGAATAAGTTCTGAACTTTGACAATTTTCTGTGTTCCAAATTGACTAATCTCATTACTTCATCAAAATCAAAATCCTTAATTCCTTTGATTTTGGCAACTATTTTAAGATTATCTATGCCGGTTTTGTACGGATAAAAATTGGGCGTTTCAAGTATCGCGCCAATCTTTTTTCTTGGATTAGAACCAAATTGACCTCCAAACCATTCAAAATTACCTGAATCCGCTTTTAAAATGGAAAGAATAATTCCTAATGTTGTGGTTTTTCCGCTTCCGTTTGGTCCAAGAATGCCATATATATTTCCTCTTTTTACTTCTAAATTCAGATTGTCAAGAGCTTTTATTCGCCCGTAGTTTTTTGATAAATTGCGAATATTTAATATTGTATCCATATTTTATTTGTTTTGAATATTCAAAAGTATATATTTTAGTTTGGTTGGCACAATCAATAAGATGAAAAGCTTGAAATTATAGATATATACACTGTATTCTCATTTATATGGGAAGATTTCATCTTTAAATATTAAAGATTTGGAACATTCAGCTATCTTTGCATTTCAAAAAAATGAAATGGAGAATAAAGCAGAAAAAATAAAGCCTTATGACCACGATGCTGATAAAAAGGGTCAGATAGAGACAATGTTTGATAATATTGCTAGCAAATATGATTTCCTAAATCATGTTTTGACATTGGGAATTGATAAGGGGTGGAGGAAAAATCTAATTAAAATACTGGCCTCCCAAAAACCGAATCTGGTTCTAGATGTTGCTACCGGAACCGGAGACTTGGCGATTTTGGCTGCTGAAACAGTTCCCGGATTGCATGTTAAGGGATTAGATTTGTCTAAAGGGATGCTCGAAGTCGGAAAAGATAAGGTCTTTAAAAAGAATCTACAGGACAGGGTGACTATGATTCATGGCGACTCTGAGAATTTGCCATTCAAGGATAATACTTTCGATGCTATAACAGTCGCATTTGGTGTAAGAAATTTCGAAAATCTGGACATGGGGTTGAAAGAGATGAATCGGGTATTAAAAGCTGGAGGTAATTTGTTTATCCTTGAGTTCTCTAGACCTAAAAATATTTTATTTAGAAAAGGGTTTAATCTCTATTTTAAATATATACTGCCTTTCATTGGCAAAGTGACTTCTAAAGATCCAAAAGCATATAAATATCTCTTCGAATCTGTACAGGCTTTTCCTGCATATGAAGATTTTTTAAGTATTTTGGATAATGCGGGCTTCAAATCAAATAATTATAAAATACAGTCGTTAGGAATCTGTTCAATATATAGTGGAAAAAAATGAAGAAAGAATTAGGCATATTATTTAGTTTATTGTTTTTTGTTAATTTTGGAGCAAATGCTCAAAGATCAGGTACAAGGTCTTTGATGAATTTCTCACATCACAAATTAAAACCCTATTATTTTGGTATTTCCCTTGGTTATAACAAATCGGATATGCTGTTAAAGAAATCTGATTATTTTGTGAAGGAATCTAAGTATTTGGTTGTAGAACCTAGTAAAGGAGTTGGATTTCATGTGCAGATGATTGTGAATCTTAAATTGGGTAATGATTTTGATCTTAGAGTTCTGCCGGGATTCTCATTTGCTGATAAAAAAATTGATTATTACAATAATTTATCAGGAAAAATAGTAAAGGATAAAAGGTTTGAAGCTGTATATATAGATGTACCTTTCTTGGTTAGATACAAATCTCAACCCTACAATGATATGAGGGCATATGCTATAACTGGAATAAAATATACTTATGATGTTAACTCAAACTCCAAAGCTAGAAATAATCAAGATTTGATTAAAATATCACCTCACGATTTTCAGTTTGAGGTCGGTGCAGGATTACAGTTCTTTTTTCCCTATTTTATATTCTCACCTGAGTTGAAGATATCAACCGGGATAGGCAACGTTCTCTTATATGATAATGAATTAAAAGAGTCAAAAGTCTTGGAAAAAGTATTAACAAATCTGTTCTCTATTTCATTTCATTTCGAAGGTTAATTTTGTATGATTAAGGCAGCTTGTCTCCCCATGTTGAAAATTAAGTCTAATATACTAACATTTGGGAAATAGCCTATTTTGTATTCAAAAACTTGTGGATATTTTTTAGTTGAGTGGCTAGATTCTTGTTTCAAATCAATGACAGGGGAGTACTTATCCCTTAGATCTATATATTCAGAATTGTATTGTTTTAAATAATCTTCTGTGAATTTAATCGGTACATTTATTTCAAGGATTTCTATTACAAAATCACGGAGATCATTATTTAGTTGAAAAAGAAACTGATGTTTTTTATTGAATATCCTCAAAAGATCTTCAAAGTAAAAATCAAAAAACGGAGCAGAATTATAGCAAGTCTTCAGTGTGTTTTTAATATTTGAGATCCAGTTTTTATCATAGGATATTTGAACATTTGTAAAGGGAGTATTCCTGTTTTTACCTTTTTTTAGAGGTATGGAAATTGTCAATGGTCCATTTTGAGAAAGAATTATAATTCTATTTCTATACGTACGTTTATTATAGTTGTCAAACTGCTCTATAAGTATTTGATCTGATGATTCGAATTTACTCCAAATGTAGTTTGGGGGTAAAATTTGATTTTCAATTATAATTTTCATTTTGCAAAAATAGTGATTAATAAGATTATACCAAATATTTTTTTGGATCATGACCAAATCTAAGACTCAGAAGCTCGAAGAAACTCTGAAGC